>DATEJD010000433.1:0-10304 GCA_035278325.1 Gemmatimonadales bacterium
GGGCATGCCCCCTTCACTGCGTTCAGGGTGACTCCGCCCGTCTGACCGTCAGGTCTTATGACTCAACGAATACTCGTACGCCGCCACCGCCTTCACCTGGTCATCGGTGAGTGGCGCCCCGCCTTTGGGCGGCATCGGGGCCGGGTGCTCCTTCGGCTTGGGCACGCCGTTGGTGACGGTGTTGACGATGAATTGGTAGCTCCCGTCGCCGTTGAGCCACACGTTGTCGGTCAGGTCCGGCGCCACCGCCGTGCCCTTCGCGTCCTGGCCATGGCACGCGGAGCAGGTGCCGCCGCCTACCTGCCCGTGGAAGATGCTGTCACCGAGGGCTATCTGTTGCGGAGTGATCCCGCTGGGGCCGCCCGCCGAGGGTTTCGCCGCCGCCTTCTTTGAGGTGTCCTGAGCCGCGGCCGCCTTCTTCGACGTGTCCTGCGCGGCGGCTGCCTTCTTGGTCGTGTCCTGGGTGGTCGACTTCGACATACCTTGCGGGGCGGCGCTCTGCTTCGAGGTATCCCGAGCCGGCGCGGAGGGCGCGGCCGTGGGCTTCGACGCGGTGTCCGCCGTCGGCGCCCTAGCGGGCGCCGGCATCGCGGAATCGTGCGGCGCCATCGCGGTGGTCTCCGGGGGCGCCCCTCCCGCCGATACCGCGGCCGAGTCCGACTGCCCGGCGCGTTGGCCGCCGCCGCATGCGGCCAGCACCACGAGTATTCCTGCCCGACTCAGTCCAGCCATCGCACACCTCCGCGGATTCGAAGCCCGTAGCCGAACGACGTGATGCCTCGACTGGATATCGCGGGGCGGCCCCGTCACGGTCCGTGATGCTCCGCACAAAAATGCGCCGACTGATGTGCGCGCGGTCACCTCTGTCGGGCCCGTGTCGCGCTATCCTGCAGCTCCGCAGTACTGGCGTTCACTCCTTCTGGCGGTTTCCGTGCGTCGCGTCCCTCTCCTCTCCGCACTCGTGCCGGTGCTCTTTGCCTGCGAACACGAAGGACCTCCCGGCGCTCCTGGCGGCGGCACCGCAGTCCCGCCGACCCAGGACGAAGATGCTCCCGTTCGCGCCCTGTACCTCTGTGCCAACCGTTTTGTGCTGATCAACGCCCACCCGTTCCCGGTGCGGGTGACCTGGCGCGTTCAGGGGACCGACGAGCAAGGCGAGCAGCTCCTGGCCGCGGCTCCCGACGGCGATCCGGGCCTGTTCGAGACCGAGGTGAGCGTCCAGCACCAGGGCTCGCTCGAGCTCTACCGCGGCGACCGCCTGCTGGGCGTTCGCGCCAACGAGGAGCTCGCCTGCGAGCCCACCACCGGGCCGGCGTTCGCCGTCGCGGCGAGCGGGACGGCCGGCTCGTGGACCTCGCCGGCGCCGTGGCCCACGGTCGCGATTCACCTGCACCTGCTCCGCACCGGCAAGGTCCTCCTGTGGGGCCGGGACGGCATTTCCTACCTGTACGATCCGGCCAACGGCAGCTTCAAGAGGATCGCCGTCGGCGCCAACATCTTCTGTTCGGGGCACGCCTTCCTGCCCGATGGCCGGCTGCTCGTGGCCGGAGGACACATCAGCGACAACCACGGCCTGGCCGATGGACACATCTTCAATCCCGGTACTCAGACCTGGTCCAGCACGGCCAGCATGCGCGACGGCCGCTGGTATCCTACCGTCACCGAGCTGGCCAACGGACAGCTGCTCACCATCGCCGGCAAAGACGAGGAGGCCAGGGCCGTCCTGGTGCCCGAGGTGTGGAGCAGCAGCGGCTGGCGCGCCTTGACCGGCGCCTCGCGCAACTTGCCGTACTATCCACGCCAGTTCCTGGCGCCGAACGGCAGGATCTTCTACGCCGGCGAGCTCAAGGCCACCAGCTATCTCAACACTTCCGGATCGGGCAGCTGGACCACCGTGGGCGACCGCCGCTACGGGGTGCGCGACTACGGGGCGGCGGTGATGTACCTGCCGGGCAAGATCCTGTACGTCGGCGGCGGGCGCACCACGGCCACCGCCGAGGTCATCGACCTGAACAAGTCGTCGCCGTCGTGGCAGTGGACCGGTTCGATGGCCTATCCGCGGCGCCATCTCAACGCCACCATGCTCCCGACGGGCGAGGTGCTGGTGACCAGCGGCACCCGTGCCACCAGCTTCGATGATCCCAGCCTGGCGGTCCACGTGGCGGAGATCTGGAATCCCGGGACGGGGGCCTGGCGCAAGGTGGCGAGCAACAGCGTCAACCGCTCGTACCACTCGACCTCCCTGCTCCTCCCAGACGGCCGGGTGCTGCACGCGGGCAGCGGGGGCGCCACCTTCCCCGACGGCAGCCCCATGCCCGATCAGAAGAATGGCGAGTTCTACTCGCCCCCGTACCTCTTCGCGGGGACCCGGCCCACGATCTCGAGCGCCCCGGGCTCCGTCGCGTATGGCTCGTCGTTCACGGTGAGCACGACCAGCGCCAGCAGCATCGGCAAGGTGAGCCTCATCGCCATCGGGTCGGTGACGCACGCGTTCGACATGAACCAGCGGTTCATGTGGCTGAGCTTCACCAGGACCTCGAGCGGACTCACCGTGAAGGCGCCCGGCACCCGCAACACCGCGCCGCCCGGCTATTACATGCTGTTCATCCTGAACTCGAGCGGGGTGCCGTCCAAGGCCAGGGTCATCAGGCTCAACTAGCGCGCGCGCCGGGCCTTCCGGCCCGCCGCGATCTCTTCCATGGTGCGCCCGGTGGCCGCCGAGGTCTGATACTCCTCCACCACCTCGGAATCCGGCTCGGCGAACTCGTCGCGGTGCTTGATGAGGAGCCACTGCGCGCGCCGGGGATCGCCGCGGCGGGTGCGGACCAGCACCCACGAGCCCTTGAGCCGCTTGCCGTGGAGCACGAACTTGAAGTCGCCTCGTTGGTAGCCCTCGCGCAGGCCCGCTTCGGCGTCGATGTCCTCGTCGCCGCCGTACTCGTAGGTGCCGCGGTCCCAGATCATCACCGTGCCGCCGCCGTATTCGCCCTTGGGAATGGTGCCCTCGAACCGGTTGTACTCGATCGGGTGATCTTCGACCTGCATCGCCAGCCGCTTCACCGCCGGATCGAGGCTCGGCCCCTTGGGCACGGCCCAGCTCTTCATGACGCCGTCGAGCTCGAGGCGCAGATCGAAGTGGAGGTGGCTCGCGGCGTGTTTCTGGATCACATAGGCCAGCTTGGCGGCCCGCTTCCGCCGGCCCCCGCGGGGCTCCGCGGTGCGGGTGAAGTCGCGCTTCCCGCGATATTCGGCCAGGCGCTTCGGCGCCTTTCGTGCTTTTCGGATCTTCTCGGTCATCGCAGCTGCTCCATGGTGCATTGCCTCGGTGCCTTGTCGGGGCGCCAGCGCACGAACCGGGTACCATGCCGGAACCGTCCGTTGGAGACATGATCGTACTCCACCTCGACCACGAGCTTGGGCGCGAGCGGCTCCCATTCGGTTGAGCGCTCCGTGCTCCACCGGCTGGGACCGCCGGGCGCGCGGCCGGTAAACCCGGGAGCCTTCCGCGCCCGCTCGAGCTTCTCCCTGAGGCCGTCCCGCTCCTTGGCGGGGAGGCTCGAGCAGAATCCCACGTGGTCGAGCAGCCCCTGATCGTCGTAGAGACCCAGCAGGAGCGAGCCGATTCCGCCGCCCCTCGAAGCGTAGCGATAGCCGCCGACCACGCAGTCGGCCGTGCGCCGCCGCTTCACCTTGACCATGCCGTCGCGCTCGCCCGAGCGGTACGGCAGATCCAGCCGTTTGGCTACGACGCCGTCGAGGTCGCCGTGGCCGCCGGTCAGCCAGTCCTTCGCGGTGCTCACCCGGCGCGAGGCGCGCGACAGCTCGATGCTGCCGTCGCCCGGGAAGTACCGCCGCGCGAAGGCCTCGAGGCGGCCGCGGCGCTCGGCGAGGGACAGATCGACCAGCGAGTGGCCGCGGTCGTCCACCAGCAGATCGAACACGACCAGCCTGGCGCGATGGGCCTCCACCAGGGTGCGAACCCGGCTCGCGGCCGGGTGCACCCGGAGCAGCAGCTCGTCGAACGAGAGCCGGCCGTCGACCGGGATCACGATCTCGCCGTCCAGCACGAACCGCGTCGCCTTGAGCGCCGCCAGCGACTCGACCACGTCGGGGAAGTAGCGGCCGAGCGGCTTGCCGGCCTTGCTCTGGATCCGCACCGTCTCGCCGTCGCGGAACGCGAGCGATCGGAAGCCGTCCCACTTGGGCTCGTACTGCCACTCGGGGCCCGCCGGCAGCGCCGGCACGCTCTCGGCCTCCATGGGCGGGTAGGGATAGCGGAGCGGAAGGCTCACAGCACCTCCTCGAGCCGGAAGCGACCGCGCGCCGCGAGCAGCGGCTTCCACAGGTCGCCCAGCCGCCGGACCCGCGCGGGTACGTTGTCGAGGCGAAATGCCTCGACCTCGACCCCGCGCTCCACCTCGCGCCAGGTGACCGGCGTCGAGACCGTGGCGCGATCGGTGGGCCGCACCGAATACACCGAGGCCAGGGTGCGGCCCCACGCGTTCTGGTTGTAGTCCACCAGCACCCGTCCGCGCGGCCGGTCGGCGATCCGATACTCCGCCGTGATGAGCGCCGGATGACGCCGCTCGAGCTGCTTGGCCAGCCGCTTGGCGACGCCCCAGACGCTCTTCTGCGTCGGCCCGCGGACGATCGGGACGTAGAGGTGCATGCCCGACGAGCCGCTGGTCTTGACCAGCGTCGTCATGCCCAGCGCCTCGAGTGCCTCCCGCACCACCAGCGCGGTCTCGCGTACCCGCGCGAAGCTCACGCCGGGTCCGGGGTCGAGATCGAAGTGCAGGTAGTCGGGGCGGTCGGTGTCGTCGCACCGCGCGTACCAGGGATTGAGGTCGATACAGCCGAGGTTCACGAGCCACAGCAGCGAGGCGAGGTCCTGCACCATGGGGAAGGCGATCAGGTTCGCCGACTTGTGCATGATGGGACAGGTCTCGAGCCAGGAGGGATGTCCCGGCGGGGTCCGCTTCATGAAGAAGCTCTTCCCATGGATCCCGTTGGGATAGCGCTTCATCACCATCGCGCGGTCGCGAAGGTGCGGCACCAGCACGGGCGAGACGTCGGCGTAGTACTGCAGCAGGTCGCGCTTGGCGTAGCCGGCCTGGGGCCAGAAGACCTTGCTCAGATTGGTGAGCTCGACCGTGCGCCGGCCGAGCCGAAGCTCGATATCGTCAGCCCTGCTCGGAATCCGCACTGCCCGTGGGCGTGCCGTCGTTGCCATTGCCTGCTCCCACTTTCCCCGCCCGCGGCCCGCGCCGGATCGCCCCCGCAACGGGCGCGTACGTCAGCTCGACGTCGGCGCGCGCGGCCCGGAGCAGCAGCGCTCCGCGGCTCATGTCGCCCCGGCCCACGAACTCGGTTGGAAAGAGAAGCCGCTCGCCCACGACATCGAGCAGCACATCCACGTATTTCCCGGTCGCGATGCTCCCGAGCAGCACCACGTCCGGCGCGGCGCCCCGACCGCCTGCCCGGTCGAGCGCCGCCAGGTCCCGCCGAAGCGGCTCGCGGTAGCCAGGCTCGCCGGCGTGAATGGCGGTCTCGGCGAAGCCTCTGAGGTCGGCGGCGCTTACCGGCGTGTCGATGGGCAGGAGCCCCCGATTGCTGGTGATCACCTGGATGCCGGCCACACCGGCCGGCGGCCGCGCGAACCGCCTCGCGTAGGCCACCTTGCCCCGGAAATAGAGGCCGCTCAGGAAGCTGAACGCCTCGCCCAATGCCACTTTCTCACCCTGGCGGAGCCGCTCCGCCAGGGCGAACCGACCGCGGCCGCCCAGCAGCAGCTCGGCGCGCTTGCCGCCAAGATGGGCCGGCGAGAGCAGGAAGATCCGGCCCGGCATCGTCAACCTTGAGGATGGGGCGAGCAAGGTGCGGTGGCGGTGGTCACCGCAGGGCGGGGCATCCGCGGGTGGCGCGAGTCTCGGTCAGAATGTCGCACCGATCGAGAAATGCAGGTGGAACCGGCGCGAGGAAGAGGTCGGGAGCGACTCGATGGGCGCCCCGGTCCGGAGCGCGTTGGCCACGTCCTGGGGCGAGCGCAGGTCCAATGGCGAAGGATTGAGCTTGTAACCCAGCGCCACCTGGATCGCGCCCACGACGGTCTCGTACCCGATACCGATGCCGACCGCATGGTAATACTTGTCCTCATCGATGTCGCCGGCGTTCAGCTTGAACCGGCTGTCGGGCGACCAGACGCGGCCACCGTCGTAGAACACGTATGGCTGGAACGCGTCGCTCAGCATCGGCATCGGGAAATGGAACTCCACGCTCGTGAGCAGCCGCGCGAGTCCGCCGACGGGCGTGTACCGGTCGGCCACGACGACCGTGCTGTCGCCTTGCTGCTGGAGCTGGACCTGCGGCAGCTTGGGCCCCAGCAGGAGCGATCCCCAGCCCCGCACGTCGCGGGTGCCGCCGGCGGTGAAGGCCACGTCCTGCAGCCGGAGCAGGGAGACGAAGGGCGACTCCATGCCCAGCGTCTCGGTGCTCTTCCCGTAGGGGTAGAGCCGTCCGGCGCCGCCGCGGAAGGTAAAGCCGGTTCGCTTGGTGACGGGCAGGTACGCCGTCGCGCCCAGGTCGAGCAGGACATACTCGCTGGTGTTGAAGCCCGGCAGGGTGGTCGAGATCCTCGGCCGGATCACGTATCCCTTGCGGGGGTTCGCGATCCGGTCCAGCCGGCCGTAACTGCCCTCGAGCGAGATGGCGCTCTGGTTGCGGTTCTTCTCGAGTGTGCCGGCGGTAGTGGGCGTGGCCAGACCGAGCAGTGGCAGGTACCGCTCCGGCGGCAGGTCCGCGCCGAAGCCGTAGTCGAACACGTGGCGATGTGAGATGGCATAGCCCAGCGTGATCGACTGGAGGGGGGCCGGCGCCCACACCAGTGAGCCCTCGAAGCCCAATGCCCAGCTCCGGTCGCGGAGATCGTTTCGATATTCGACGAACGGTCCGCCCGCCGCGGAGACCCGGCGATGGCCCACGTACGGCAGGAATCCGGTCAGGTTGAGCCGGTAGAGCTCCTGGGCCGGGTTCTCGAGCGCCGCCAGACCGGTCTGGGCCGTGGCCGCGACCGTCAGGGTCCGGAGCCCGCTGAGCCAGCTTCGATCGGTCCAGGTCGCCTGCGAGGTCACGCCGCCGCTCGAGATGTAGCCGGCTTCGCCCTTGATGATGTACTCCGGGTTCTGGGCGATGCGCATTATGACGACGGCGCCGGTGTCGCTCGCCGAGTCCCGCGGCACGTCCACCGCGGCGAGCCGCACGATATCCATCTGGGCCAGCTGCTGCCGGGCCTGCTCGAGCGCCTGGGCATCGTACCAGTCGCCCGCCTTGACCGGGAGCTGGCGCACGATCTCGTGCTCGGGCACCGTGCGGTTGCCGCTGACCACGATGCGCCGAATCCTCTCGCGGGGCCCCGGATTGACCGCCACTCGGAGGCTGGCCCGGTTGGCCGCGCTGTCGACTCGTGCGATCGTCGCGGCGGTGGCGAAGGGGTACCCGTGCGCCCGGAACCAACGGACGGTGCTGTCGGCCAGCGCGCGGCGCTCGTCCTGGCCGGCTCGGCCGAGATGGCTCTGCTCGGTGCGCACGAACCGGCGCCAGTCCCGGCCCAGCGAATCCGGCACGATGAGGGTGTCGTTCGTGCCCGTGAAGGTGAGGCTGTCGGCCATGAGCGGCGGGCCCTCGGCGATCCGATAGGTGACCCTCACCACGTCGGCATTGGCCCGGTACTTGGCCTCGTAGTCGACGTCCGCCTTGGGGAAGCCCGACCGCTGATAGTAATTCCGGAGCCGCACCACATCTCGCCCCATCTCGGTCGGATCGAACGGGTGGACCCCCACCGGCGGCACGAAGGGGACCCAGCTCAACAGCCGCCGGAGGCCCACCATGCTGCCCTGACCGGTCAACGCGATCTTCTGCCGCAGCTGCGCCTGGTCGAGCGAGGACTTGTCGAGAAACTCGAATTCCACCGAGCGGACCTGGGTCTTGGGCGTGATCCGGGTGAGCGCGTCCTGCGCCGCCAACGGACCCGCGCCCAGCAGGAGCGCAATGGCGGCAATGGCCAGGACGACGAGGCGGTCAGTATGCACGGCGCGCCCGGAGCAGGAAGCCGGGAGAGAGACTGCCGCCTCGCATGCTCGCGCGGAGCCACCGCTCGAGCGTGTACTCCAGCTCGAAGCCGGGGCCGAGGTTGGTGCCGGCGGTCTGCTGGGTGGTGGTGCCGAACTGCAGCGGCAGCTGAAGGTCCAGGAACAGGCGCGACCCGACGTACCGGCCGGCGGTGAGGGTCAGCCCGCGCGCCGGGTCCTGCCGGATCTGGAAGACGTCGAGGCCCAGGTTCTGGCCGGCCGCGTTGGAGATGGCACCCGCGAGCGTGCTGAAGGCCACCTGCTCGCCGGTGTTGCCGCCGCCGCCGGTCGCAGAGCGCTCGAACAGTGGATTGTCGGACGCAGGGCGCCCGGTGACGATGTACGAGAGGATGTCGTCCTGGCTCATCTGCGGGTCGGACGTGAACTGGAGCGACAGGCTGTCGAGCCGTCCCTTGGCGTTCACATCCACCAGCACGCCCTCGGCATCGCCGCTCCCCTGCGTGGGTACCGTGTAGGACGCGTTGACGTTGAGCTTGGTCGAGTCGACCGGACCCACGAGGTTGATGTCGCCGTCGCTCAGCCGGAACTGCTTACCGCTGAGCTCCAGCGTGCCGCGATCCGGTACCGGTTCGACGTGTCCGAAGAACTGCATCTCGCCGCCGGGCTGCTGGGTCACCCGGACGTTGCCCATGATCTCGATGTTCGCCTTGGGGCTGCTCGTGCGGCGGATCCAGACCTGTCCGGGCATGTTCACGCTGAGGTCGAGCTTGGCCCGATCCATGAGGCTGGGAGCCTTATTGGCCTTGGTCAGCACCGCCGGGCCGAAGTCCCGGGCCAGCTTGCGCAGCTCGGCCGGGGTGAGCTGGACCTGTTCCACCCGTGCCTGCGCGGCCCCCACGCCCACGAAGAAATCGGTGCGGCCGAGGCGGACGCGCCCGGTGACCTCCGGGCGCAGCAGAGTGCCGGCCACCTGGACCTTCCCCGAGGCCGACGTGCGCAGCTGGTCCGAGTTGACCAGGCGGAAGTTGCTCATTGTGCCGTCGATCGCGAGACCCGGCTCGCTCAGCGGTGCCAGGCGGATCGCGCCGTTCGCCACCAGCGCCTCGTGTTTGCCGGTGAGCAGGCGCAGCGTGTCGATCCGGAGCGTCTGCCCCTCGAGCCGTCCGGCGAGCTGCCCGCGCTCGTAGGTCACCCGGATGGCCGGCAGCTCGAGCGTGGCGTGCGACAGATGGAGCGTGCCGGTAGCGGTGGGTGAGCGGATCGTGCCGCCGATGCGCGCGTCGGTGCGGAGGCGGCCGTCCAGATGCTGGGCCGCGTCCGGTGGGAGCAGCGGCTGGAACAGGGCCAGGTCGAAGCTGTCCGCCCGTACGGCCAGCGAGACGGTGTCCGCGGACAGGGCCTCGCTCGCCACCGTCGCCGACGTGTCACGCGGCGCGAGGGTAAAGCCATACGGGAGGGAGCCGTCGATCGTGAGCGCGCCGCCCCGAACCGGCCGTGCCTCGGCGGCGACGCGGAGGCCGGCCGGGCTCCAGTCGAGCTTGGTGCCAACCGTCCCGATCACCGAGCTCTTGCCCGACCGGATGGCCAGGTCGATGCCGCCGTCGAGCCGTGGGCTCGACGCGGGTCCACTCAGGTGCAGCTGGCCGTCGAGGCGGCCGCCCACCGGCACGAGCCCAGCGGCGCGGAGGGTCTCGAGATCGAGCGACGAGATTCGGAGCGTGAGGTCGCTCCGCCCGCGGCGGTCGAGCACGCCGTCGACGGTAATGCTGCGACCCGGCGCCACCAGGGCCAGGCCCTTCACCTCGACCCGGGGCTTGAGCGCGATCGCCACCGGCCGCGCGAGCGCCCAGGCGCGACCGCCCTCGTCCACGGTGAGGCGCTGCAGCTCGGCCCCGATGGTGTCGCGCGCGGCCGAGACGGATCCCCGGATCTGGGACGCGACCCGCACGCTGTCGGCGATGTTGAGCGCCAGGTTGAGCGCGAGCGTCGAGTCGTAGCCTCCGACCACGCTCAGCTCGCGCAGCGTGAGCTTCCCGAACGCGGCATCCCTGACGCGGAGATTGCCCGAGACCGCGCCGACCCGAGCGCTGTCGAGCCGGGCTTTCCCGCTCATGGTCAGGTGATTGACGAGGGTGCCCGCGTAGGCCATCCCGTACGCCTCGGCGGAGCCGTCCACCAGCCACTGGTGGGCGGGCCCGCTCACGGCCACCTTGAGTC
>DATEJD010000434.1:0-7433 GCA_035278325.1 Gemmatimonadales bacterium
AAGGGGGCATGCGTCGGGTCATGCCCCCTTCACTGCGTTCAGGGTGACTCCGGCCCGTTTCAGGATGACTCACGTTCCGATCACCGCGCCGAGCGAGGTCACCCGCCTCCGGGGTCGGGGTTGAGCGCCGGTCAGGGACCCGTCTGCGTCTGCTCCGGCAGCTCCAGAATGGTGATGTTGCGATTGGTGAACACGCAGATGTCGGCCGCGATGTCGAGCGAGCGCTGGACGATCTCGCGGGCGGTGAGCCCGTCGACGCCGATGAGCGCGCGGGCGGCGGCCAGCGCGTAGTTGCCGCCGGAGCCCACCGCGACGATGCCGTCGTCCGGCTCGATCAGCTCGCCCGAGCCGCTCAAGAGGAAGCTGTGCTCCAGGTCCGCCACGACCAGGAGCGCCTCGAGCCGGCGCAGCACGCGGTCGCTTCGCCAGTCCTTGGCCAGCTCGACGGCGGCGCGGGGGAGGTTGGCCGGGTAGCGATCGAGCTTCTCCTCGAACTTCTCGTACAGCGTGAGCGCATCGGCCACCGATCCGGCGAACCCGGCCAGCACCTTGCCGCCCTTGAGCGTGCGGACCTTGGTGGAACGGGCCTTCATCACGGTTTCGCCGATGGTGACCTGGCCGTCGCCGCCGAGCGCGACTCGGCCGTTCTTGCGGACGGCGAGAATCGTGGTGCCGTGGAACTTGTGCATGGGGGTCCTTGGTTCGTTGCCTCGAGATCAGGCAGCGCGGGCAGGCGAGGGTGGGCCGAGCCGCCACAAAACTGGGCGCTACGCCCGCGGGTGCGCCTGGTTGTACACCTGCTTGAGCCGCTCCACGCTGGTGTGGGTGTACACCTGTGTCGTGCTGAGCGAGGCGTGACCCAGGAGCTCCTGCACCGCCCTGAGATCCGCGCCCGCGTCCAGCATGTGGGTCGCGAACGTGTGGCGGAGGGAGTGCACCCGGAGGGTGTCGCCTCCGACTGCGTCGAACATCTGGTGGATGGCCCGCTGCACACCTCGCGGTGCCAGCCGGCGTCCGCGCCGACTTACGAACACGGCGCGCCGGTCGCCGCCGGGGCGGGCCACCGCCGCTTCCCGGTGGTTAAGATAGCGCCGGAGGGCAGCCACCGCCCGCGAACCGACGGGCACGATGCGCTCCTTCCGGCCTTTGCCGCGGACCTTGGCCTGATCGGACAGGAGGTCGAGGTCGTCGAGGTTCATCCCGCTCAGCTCGGAGAGACGGATGCCGGTGGAATAGAACAGCTCGAGCATGGCGAGGTCCCGCGTCGCCGTGAACTCATCGCCCTTGGCGCGCTCCTCGGCCCAGTCGAACAGGGCCTGGGTCTGCTGGCGGTCCATGTAGGTGGGGAGCCGCTTGTCGAGCTTCGGCATGCGCGCGGCCCGCGCGATGTTGTTCGCGACGCCGTGGTTCTCCTGCAGATACCGGTACAGGCTCCGCACGGCGGAGAGGGCCCGGGCGGCGGAGCGCTTCGACAGGCCGCGGCGCTGAAGCTCGCCGAGAAAGCCGCGGATGCCGAGCCGATCGACGGTGTCCCAGCGCCAGCTGCCGCCGTAGTGGCGGTCGCAGAACGCGGCGAACGCGGCGAGATCGCGCAGGTAGGCCTTGACCGTGTTGGGCGACTGGCCGCGCTGCTTGTCGAGATAGGTGAGGAACTCGGCGATCTCTTTGGGAGCGGACATCCTGGATGCCTCTAAGGGAAAGCTCCGCGGTGCATGCGGAGATCGCTGCCGAGCTGCGTCACCCTGAACGTGACCTGAGTCACCCTGAACGGAGTGAAGGGGGCATGAGCCGACGCATGCCCCCTTCGCTTCGCTCAGGGTGACTCCGGATCATCACTCGAGGTCCTTCAGGAACCGATCAAACTCCGCCTGCGCCCGCTCCACCAGCAACTCCTTCTTCCGATCCTTCTTCACCTTCCCAGCCAGCGGTTCGAGTAACCCGAAGTTCGCGTTCATCGGCTGAAAGTGCTTCGGATCGGCCTCGGCGAGATAGCGGTATAGTCCGCCTAGCATGGTGGTCGGCGGGGGGACCGCGAGTGGACGGCCCTGGAGCCGGCGCGCGAGGTTGATCCCCGCCAGGAGCCCGGTGCCGAGCGATTCAGTGTACCCCTCGACGCCGGTGATCTGGCCGGCGAAAAACAGCCGGTCGTCATCGCGGGCGGTGAGTCCGGGGCCCAGGCTCGCCGGGCTGTTGAGGTACGAGTTCCGGTGGATGCTGCCGAACCGGAGATACTCCGCCTGCTCGAGCCCCGGAATCATCCGGAACACACGCTGCTGCTCCGGAATCCGGAGCCGGGTCTGGAAGCCGACCAGGTTCCACATCTGCCCGGCGCGGTCCTCACGGCGGAGCTGGACCACGGCGTGCGGCTCGCGTCCGGTGCGCGGGTCCGGCAGTCCGACCGGCTTCATGGGCCCGAATCGCAGCGTCTCGCGCCCGCGGCGGGCCATCTCCTCCACCGGCAGGCAGCCCTCGAAGTACGGCACCTGGTCGAAGTCGTGGCCCTGGTGCTGGTCGGCCTCGAGCAGGGCGTCGAGGAAGCGCTCGTAGGCCGAGGCGTCGAGGGGGGCGTTGAGGTAATCGTCGCCATCGCCCTTGCCATAGCGGGAGAGGGCGTAGAGCCGGTCGTGATCGAGCGAATCGTCGGATACCACCGGCGCGATAGCGTCGTAGAAGGCGAGCGCGGCCGAGCCCAGGCGGGCGACCATCGCGTCGGTCAGCCGTGCCGAGGTGAGCGGTCCGGTGGCCACCACGCCCGGCGACGGGAGCTCGGCCGCCTCCTCGCGCCGGACGGTGATGTTGGGATGAGCCGTCACGCGATCGTGCACCGCCTGCGAGAAGATCTCGCGATCCACCGCGAGCGCCGCGCCGCCAGGCACCCGGGCGAGGTCGGCGCAGGGCAGGAGCAGACTGCCAAGCGCGCGGAGCTCGGCCTTGAGCAGGCCGTGCGCATTGCTGAGTTCGGTGGACTTGAAGGAGTTGCTGCAGACCAGCTCGGCCAGCCGATCGGTGCGATGGGCCGGCGTGGGCACCACGGGCCGCATCTCGTACAGAGTCACCCGGACGCCGCGCTCCGCGAGCGCCCAGGCCGCCTCCGAGCCGGCGAGGCCACCGCCGGCGACGGTGGCGTTCACGCCGTCGCCACCTCCTCGGGCTCGGCGAGCACCATCTTATGGCCGCACTTGAGGCAGGTGCGGGTCTCGCCTTCCGCCTTGCTCACCTTCTTCTCCATTCCGACCCAGCCGCACTCGGGACAGGTGTCGGGCACCGGCTTGTTCCAGGTGGAGAAGTCGCAGGCGGGGTAGCGCACGCAGCCCCAGAACGACTTGCCGCGCTTGGTGCGCCGCTCGGCGAGGTCGCCCTCGAGGCACTTGGGGCACTTGATGCCGAGCGGGATGGCCCGGGTACCCTTGCACGCGGGATACGTGGTGCACGCGAGGAATTCGCCGAACCGCCCGGTCTTGATGACCATGGGCGAGCCGCACAGGTGGCACTTCTCGTCGGTGGGCCGGTCGGGCGCCTTGGCCTTCTTGAGCGACTTTACGTAGTCGCAGGTGTCCTTGTACTTGACGCAGGCGAGATACGGCCCGAATCGCCCGGTCTTGAGCTCGATGGCCGAGCCGCACTTGGGGCAGCGCTCCTTGGCCAGGTCCTCGGGCTTGAGCCCGTGGGCGTCGGCCACCAGCGCGTTCAGGTCCACCGCCTCCAGCGCCTTGCTGAAGGGCGTGTAGAAATCCTTGAGCACGCGCTGCCACACCAGCTCGCCTTCCTCGATCCGGTCGAGCTCGAGCTCCATCTCCGAGGTGAACTCGACGTTGAAGATCTCGGGGAACTTGGCCACCATGATCTTCTCGACCAGCTCGCCCAGCTCGGTGGGGAAGAACCGGCGCTGGTCGACCTTCACGTACTCGCGCGCGCTCAAGGTCGAGATGATCGCGCTGTAGGTGCTGGGCCGCCCGATGCCGAGCCGCTCGAGCTCCTTCACCAGGCTGGCCTCCGAGTAGCGCGGCGGCGGCTCGGTGAAGTGCTGCGACGGAGTGATCTCCCGGACCTCGACCCGGTCGCCCTGCGCGAGCGGCGGGATGGGCGGAAGGTCGTCCATCGTCTTGCCCTCTTCCTTCTCGCGACCCTCGGTGTAGAGCACGTGGTAGCCGTCGAACACCAGCACCGAGCCGGTGGCCCGGAACAGATACCTGGTCTCGGCGCCAGCGGCCGCGGCAGCCGGGCCGGTGCCCGCCGCCGGCAGGTCGAAGTCCACGATGGTCATGTCGTAGACCGCCGGCGTCATCTGCGACGCGACGAACCGCTGCCAGATGAGCTGGTACAGCCGGAACTGGTCGGGCTCGAGATACCGCTGCACGTTCTCGGGCCGGCGGCGGACGTCGGTGGGCCGGATGGCCTCGTGGGCGTCCTGCACCCGAGCGTTCTTGCGCGAGCTGTACGCGTTGGGCGCGTCGGGCAGGTATGGCTTGTTGTAGTTCCGGCCGATGAACTCGCGCACCGAGGCGATGGCCGCATCCGACACGCGCACCGAGTCGGTCCGCATGTAGGTGATGAGGCCGACGGGCCCGTCCTCGCCGAGGTCCATGCCCTCGTAGAGGTCCTGGGCCGCCCGCATCGTGCGCCGCGAGCTGAAGCCGAGCTTCTTGGCGGCCTCCTGCTGCAGCGTGCTGGTGGTGAACGGCGCGCCGGGGTTCTTCCGGCGGTGGCGCTTCTCGACCTTGGTGACGACGAACGGGAGCTGCCGCACCGCGTCCACCACGGCCTGCGCCTCCTCGGCCGAGTGGAGCTGGGGCTTGTGGCCGTTGACCTTGGCGAGCGACGCCTCGAAGGTCTGCCCGTCCTTGGCGCAGAGCGCGGCGATGCTCCAGTACTCCTGGGGCGTGAACGCGCGGATCTCGCGCTCGCGCTCCACGATGAGGCGCAGCGCCACGGTCTGGACTCGCCCCGCCGAGAGGCCGGTCTTGATGCTGCGCCAGAGGATGGGGCTCGCCTTGTAGCCCACCAGCCGGTCGAGGATGCGGCGGGCCTGCTGCGCGTTCACCTTGCGGTCGTCGATCTCGCCGGGCTTCTCCATCGCCTCGTGGATGGCGTCCTTGGTGATCTCGTGGAACAGGACCCGATGGGTCGGCGCGCGGCTGTCGAGCTGGTCGGCCACGTGCCAGGCGATGGCCTCGCCCTCGCGATCGGGGTCGGTCGCCAGATAAATAGTGGAGGCGGTCTTGGCCGCCTTCTTGAGCTCCGCGAGGGTCTTGGTCTTGCCCTTGATGGTGACATACTTGGGCTCGAACCCGCGCTCGACATCGACGCCGAGCTCGCGGGTCGGGAGATCGCGGACGTGGCCGATGGTGGCCTTCACGTCGTAGCCCGAGCCGAGGTACTTCCCGATGGTCTTGGCCTTGGTGGGCGACTCGACGATGACGAGGGCGCTCCCCTTGCCCACCGACGGGGACCGGACCCGGGCAGCCTTGGCCGAGCCCTTCCCCGCCCGGCCGGTGACGGCCTTGGGCTGGGTCGCAGCAGCCTTGGCACCCTTGGCCGGCTTGGCCTCGGGGGCAGTCTTGGCAGGGGCTTTTACCGATCGCTTGGGTCTGGTCGCCATGAATTCAGTATGCCTGCTCAGGTCATCGTCGGGTCAAACAATGGTGGCTGCAAGAAATCCGCGGTACGGGGGTGGCGCAAGGCGGCTTATGCTAAGTCTATGTAGCTAAACGACATACCGGCTGCTGATGTGTCCGGCTGCGGCTGGCCGACCGCCTTACCATCCCCCGTGGGCACGCGCCAACCGTACCACTTCCCGTGCAACCTCCGCCGCCTTCTTTCCGTCCGTCGCGACCTCATAATCAGCGAGCCGGTAGTACGGTTCCCGGGCGGTCAGCAGGGTCCTGACCCGATCAACCGGGTCGGCGGCCCCGGCAACCAGGGGGCGAATCTCGCCCTCCTCGGTGCGGCGGACGGCGACAGACGGGGTGCACTTGAGATATATAAGGAGGCTCCCGGCGCGGGCGTCGTCCATTTCCCCCGGCTGGGCCGCCCAGCCTCCACCCGGCACGATGACCGCGGGCTCCCGAGCCCGGGCGGTTCGGACCGCGTCCCGCTCCATGGAACGGAACCGGGGCTCGCCTACCATCCCGAAGATCTGGGCGATCGGCATCCCCATCTGGCGGACCAGGATCGTGTCGATGTCCAACAGCGGCGCCTGCAGGTGCTCGGCGACCAGCCGCCCCACCGTGCTCTTCCCCGACCCGGGAAGGCCCACCAGCACGACGTGGCGGCGCATGTCAGTCCGGGGCCGATTCCCTGAGCGCGGCCCAACGGGCGCCGAGCGCCGCCAGATAGCCATCGTAGTTCCGGCGCATCTCGGCGAGCGAGTCGCCGCCGAACTTCTCGAGCATCGCATCGGCCAGTGTGATGGCCGTGAGCGCCTCGGCGATCACACCCAACGCGGGCACCGCGGTGACGTCCGAGCGCTCGCTCTGCGCGTTGGCCGGCTGCCCGGTGGCGAGATCCACCGTAGGAAGCGGGGACATGAGGGTGCTGATCGGCTTCATCGCCACCCGGATCACCAGCGGCTCGCCGGTGGTGATGCCGCCTTCCAGGCCGCCGGCGTTGTTGGTTCGACGACGGAAGCCCGCACGGGTGTCGCCCGCGAGAGGCGGCCCGTGCCCTGAGGGCAGCGAAGGGTCGATGGGATCGTGCACCGCCGAGCCCGGCCGACGCGCCGCCTCGACCCCCAGGCCGATCTCGACTGCCTTGACCGCCGGAATCGACATGAGAGCGCCCGCGAGGCGGCCGTCGAGCTTCCGATCCCAGCTCACGTGGCTGCCGAGGCCCACCACCACGCCCCGCGCCACGACCTCCACCTCACCGCCGAGCGTGTCGCCGGCCTTCTTGGCGGCGTCGATGCGACGGATGATCTCGGGCTCGACCGATCGGTCGAGCACCCGCACCTCGGACCGGTCGGCGGCGTCGTTGAGCGGCGTGGGCAGCTCGGCGGGGCGCGGGACCAGCACGCCGCCCAGCGAGACCACGTGGCTCCCGATTTCCACGCCGAATTCATCCAGCAGTCGCCTGGCGAGCGCCCCGGCGGCCACGCGCGCCGTGGTCTCGCGGGCGCTGGCCCGCTCGAGAATGTCGCGGGCATCCACCCGGTCGTACTTGAGGACCCCGACCAGATCGGCGTGGCCGGGCCGGGGCCGGGTGACGCGTCGGCGGCGGAGCTCGCCGGGGTCGGCGGCCTCGTGAGCCATCACGTCTTCCCAGTTGGCCCAGTCGCGGTTGGGAATCAGCATGGCGACGGGGGAGCCGAGCGTCTCGCCCGCCCGGACCCCCGAGAGCCACTCGATCCGGTCCTGCTCGATCTTCATCCGAGCGCCGCGGCCGTAGCCCTGCATTCTCCGGGCAAGCTCGCGGTCGACCCACTCAGCCGAGACGGC
>DATEJD010000435.1:0-7603 GCA_035278325.1 Gemmatimonadales bacterium
CAGATTGCGAACCCCCAGGCCCAGGAGCGCCCGGCCAAGCCGAACGTCTCCATGCAGATGCACCAGCGCGTAGGTGGGGACCTCCACCCCAGGCTCGTCGAACGGGGTATACGGCCCGACGAGGTTCGTGCTCACCCGGACCCGCCAGATACTGGCCGGCGGCGCGAGCTCTACGGCGGCGCTTCCGACGAATTTGGCGGTGTTGAACACTCGCGTGCCGGAGAGCGTATCACCGTCCTCGGTAACCAGGCTGCGATACTTGGCGTCGTTGAACGTCCAGTCGGTGCTCACTGAGAGGGCGTCCGTGGCGCGCGCCTGTACCTCCAACTCGACACCTTGGCGCCGGCTGCGTCCGCCGCTCGTGCTGGTCAGGGTCAAGGGATTGAACGTCTGCTCATTGCTCACGTCCATGCGGAAGGCCGCGATCGAGGCGTTGACGCGGGCCGCGTCGAGCTTCACGCCAGTCTCGTACGCCCAGGCGGTGATGAACGGCAGCGTGGGATCCTCGATGACGCCATCCGTCTGCCGGAACCCCCGCGACACGTTCGCGTACACATCGACCTGCTGGTGCAGCTGGTACAGCGCGCCGAACTTGGGAGAGACGATGCTATGGCCCGCGCTGGTGGCGGCGTCGCCTTCGGGCGTCGAGCGCGTGTTTTCCCCATCGAGCCGTCCGCCCACGCTCAGACGGAGCCGTGACGTCACATCTCCGGTGCCCTCGAGGAAGACGGCGCCGGAGACCTGACGTGCCGCGACCAGGGTCTGCGACGAGTCACGGACCCGGTCGGTGACGAACCAGTTCTCGTAGTGGGCATGATCCCACCGTCCCTCCACTCCCAGGGTGACGGTGGCCCTCGGCAGGGACCACGTGAGCGCGCTGGTCGTGCCGAACCCGTAGCGGGTATCCTCCTCCTCGGTCTGACTGCCGCTACCCTCGGTTTGCCCGCCTTCAGGGGGCGTGGTGAGAAACAGCTGCCAGCGTCCTTGCGTGGCATAGACCGTGGATCGCCACAGGAGATTGGAGCCGGCGAGCACCCGCGCACTGGCCCGTTCCTGGGCTCGCCGCTTGAAGCCGCCGTCGGTCGGATTGGAGACGTTGTCGAAGGCCTTCTGCGCGAACTGGTCGAGCGTCAGGAACCCCGGCGAGTCCCAGTTCGCGCCGTAGAGCTCGATGCCGCCATCGAGGGTGGTGCTGGGAGAGACGTCCCGGACGATGCGGGCATGGGCCTGGCCCAGATTGTACCCGCTGTTGGGCCGCCAGCCGTCCTCGTGCACTCCGCGCAGTCCGAAGACGCCACCGTTGGCGTCGTGATCGAAGCCGGTCAGCATAGCGCCCTCGATGCGGGCGTAGGCGCCACCGGTGAGCCACCCTTCCGTGCCGGTCATCCGCTCGAGGGTGCGAACATTGACCGTGCCGGCAAGCGCGAAGTTGCCGTACACCGGGCTGGTGGGGCCCTTCAGCACGTCCACCGTACGCACCGCCTGCGGGAACAACAGGTTCCAGTCGTTGTACCCCTCGGCGTGGCCATTGATCGGCTCGTTGATCGGTACGCCGTCGATCCAGAGCGCCAGATCGGTCGAATGGTCGGAGCTGAAGCCGCGCACCGATGCATCCGACGCGAAGCCCGGCCCCTGCCCCTGGTCGTGGACCTCGACGCCGGCGGTCTGCCGCAGCAGGTCGTACTGGTCGAGTGCGGCCGTCTGCTGGATCGCGGCCGGAGAAACGGTGATCGCGCTCGACGGGCTTTCCCGTCTGGCCGGCGTCGCCGTTACCGTGACCTCCTGGAGCTGCGTGGGAGGGCGGACCACGGTGTCCGGGGGTTGTGAAACCGAATCACGAGCGGTCGGCTGCTGCGCGCCGGCCACACCGGGAACGGCGAGCAGCGCCAACGCGAATCGCCAGCGAAGCATGGTGTCCTCCGCAGAGAGCGCCCGGGCGAGCGTGAGCTCGCCCTCGGTTGAACTTCAGGGAAGCGTCAGACCGGAAAGGCGATCAGCAGGGAGGGCCGATGGGCGGCGGGAGACGGTGCCGGAGGGTGGTCCCAACTAGGTGACCGGTACGGCCGGCCCCGCCAAGCACGCGAGAAGGGGGAGTGCCCGAGAGTGCGACGACGAGGGTTTGCTCCGCGCCTCCGCACCCCACGCATCCGGCGGAGCACAGACCGCAGCAACAATCGGTGGGGACGTGCTGGTGTTGCGGAGAACCAGGGGCGCCGTGGTGATGCGGGGCCGCCGGCGCCGGGGGTGAGGCGGCCGACAGCATCATCGCGCCCGGGGCCGTGCTGACGAGCACGAGCATCAGCGAGGCGATCAGCGATCGCAGGCCCTGCCACGGGTTGGGCCGCATGACTATCACTAGCTTGCCCACGCGCTCGGGTCAAGGAAACCGGCGATGGGAGGACCGGCCAGCACCCGATGTGAACCCCGCTCCCTGACGTCCTGTCCCCGCGGCCTCACGCCCTGTCCGCTCCTCCGCGCCCTTTGGACCGACGCGGGCACCGGGAACGCGCTACAGCTTGATCTTGGGCAGCTTGATCCCCGGCGCCACGCCCGCGGTGAGCCGCTTGAGCTGCGCCTCGAGCTCGGCCTGGACCTTGTCGAGCTGGGCCTGCTGATCCCCCACCCGGCCGGTCGCGTCCGCCTGCAGTGACGCGATCCGCTGCTTCACCGGCTGAACCTTGTCGTTCACCAGACTGTCCACCTTGGCCCGCGCCATCGCTTCGGCCTTGGCGACCTCTTCACCGACCACGGCCTTGAGCCGGTCGGCGACAGCGTCGTCCAGGTTGCTCCGCACCGAGAGCGTGGGAGCCTTCACGGTCCCACCCAGCTGCGCGCTCACGTCGAGCTGCTTGAGGCCCGACACGATCCGCCAGACGATCTGCTCCAGGTTGCTTCGCGTCCCGGCGCTGTCGAGCGACCACGAGACCTGGTTCGTCCCGATGGCCCACCTGCCCGCCAGCTGGTCTCCCCGGAGCATGAAGGCGAGATTGGCCGACCCCGTGCCCGGCGCGAGCCGGAAGGGCAGCCCGGGAATATCGAAAGCGGGGAGCTGCACGCCGCGCAGCCTGGCCGCCACAGAGTCCCGCACGTTGGACGTGCGGTGGTCGACGATGGCCCCGACGTCGAGCCCCGCGATGGCGCTGCCCGGAGCGTCCCGCCTGGCGCTCACGACCATCGGCTTGCCGTACAGGGCCGGCGCGGAGGTGACGCCCTGCACCGTGGCGGCGTACGCGCCCTTGAGGAGCCCCGCGTCGATGCTGAAATCCACCTGGCCCACCTGCAGCAGGAAGGATGGCCACGCGCGCTCCTTGGGGAAGCGGACCGTCGTACCGGAGGCTCGCAGCCGCTGGGGCCCCGGGTCCTGGCGCGGGAGCAGGCCGGGGGGCATGTAATGCCGCGCCAGCTCGGCCCAGTAGAGCGCCTGCTGGAACCGATCGATGCTGACTTTGCCGAAGAACGCGCTGCCGATGTCGGGCGACGAGATACTCGGCAGCTTGAGCAGCGAGCGGGCGAATGCGTAGTCGCGCTTGCGGGCCTCGTCGAGGCCCTGGACCCCGGCGCCGAGAAGCTGCACGCCGCTCGCCACGTTCCGCTGGAGCGCGCTCACCTGCTGCCGAGCCTGGTCCAGCCGCTTGAGCGTCTGCTGCACCGACTGGATTGCCTGCCGCGTACCGTCGATGCCCAGCGCCCGCGGGTCGGTCGAAGCGAGCCGCTGGGCCAGCGCGTGCGCCGAGTCGACCGTGCCCTTGACGTCGAGCGTCTGGAAGGCGCGGTCGAGCGCCTGCCGGGTCGAGTCGGTGCGGGCCAGCAGCCCTTGTGCTGCCTGCACCGTGCCGAGCTGGGTGGGATTGAGCACCAGCGACTTGATGGTGTCGATCGGCGTGAGCTGCAGCAGGGGCACGTCGAATCGCTGCCCCCACTCGCGGACGGCGCGGAGCGCCTGGGGCGCGAACCCGCCGCCCTTCACCGGCCGGGCCGGCCGCTTCCGCGCGGTGCCGAACCGCATGCCCTGCAGGGCCAGCCGCTCGACCACCAGCTTCTTCTCGGTGAGCGCCTCGGGATTGAGCTTGAGTACGATCCGGTCGGCCTCGATCAGGTTGCGCCGCGGCTCGAACGGATCGGCCACCTGCAGCGCCCCCAGGTCCACCGACGCCTGCCTCGGCAGCAGGTCGAGCCGGCCAACGTTCACCTCCGTGCCGAGCAGCTCGGTGCTGGCTTCCTCGGTGGTCTGGCGCGCGATCGGCTCGGCGAACAGCCACAGGAGAATGCCCAGCAGCACGAGCAGCCCGAGCAGCGGCCCGATCGCTTTCCATCGGAAGATCTTGACGCGCATGCTCAATTGGGCCGGAACAGCTTGTACCAGTTGTACACCTGCGAGGCGGTCACGGCCTTGTAGAAGCGCGACTGCCTGACCCGCTCGCCGATGGTCGCGCGGTACCGTGCCACGCCGTACCGCGCCGCGAAGAAGATGGGCACCGCCAGCACCAGCCAGCTCACCACGCTGCCCAGCACCACGGTGTTGTTGAAGTTGGTATAGGGCACCACGGGCGTGTTGTAGAGCGAGGTCCAGAGCGGCCGGAGCGACTCCGCTCCGAGCAGGCCCGCGCCGATCCGGTCGAAGACGGGGTCGAAGATGAACCCGAGCGGGACGAACAGCGCCCACCCCAGCATGCCGCCCCCGAACGACACGTTGAGCAGCACGATCAGCGAGAAGATGATCAGGTTGTGGACGTTCACCAGCGGCG
The DNA here is from genome assembly GCA_035278325.1 of Gemmatimonadales bacterium. Classification (GTDB taxonomy): domain Bacteria; phylum Gemmatimonadota; class Gemmatimonadetes; order Gemmatimonadales; family GWC2-71-9; genus CAVVWJ01. The sequence goes on from DATEJD010000435.1 coordinate 4,746, forward strand.
TGAGGCCGAGGGCCGAGCCGAGCGCGATCCCGACGGCCACCTGCCCCGGCGTGCCGTCGGAGTGCAGCGTCTTGATGATCGATTGGATCAGCTTGAGCAGGGTGAGCATCCTAGGTATCCTCTACGACTTATGCCACGATCCCGCCGAGCGCCTCACGTGCACAAGTTCGGCGGTGCGTCGCTGGCCGACTCCGCCGCCGTCCGCCACGCCGTCGACATCATCCGCCGCCATCCGCAGGAGCCCACGGTCGTGGTCGTCTCCGCCATGGCGGGGACGACCGACGCGTTGCTCGGCGTGGCCCAGCAGTCCGGAGCCGGCGAGTCGCGCACCGTCGCGGCCCTGATCTCGCGGCTGCGCTCGCGCCACGCCGAAGTCGCGCGCTCGATCCTGCCGGCCGGCCGCGGCCGGGCCGACGTGCTGGCCTACATCGGCGACGTGTTCGAGGAGCTCGAGGCCATCGCCCAGGGCCTGCGGCTGCTGCGCGAGCTCACCCCCCGCACCACCGACTACCTGGCCTCGCGTGGCGAGCGGCTCAGCGCCCGCCTGGTGGCGGCCGCGCTCGAGGCGACCGGCACGAAGGCAAAGTATGTCGACGCCCTCGACCTCGTCCACACCGACGGGAACTTCGGCCAGGCCGCGCCGGACTACGCCCACACCGACCGCAGCGTCCAGCGCGCGCTGACCCCGCTGCTTGCCCGTGGGGTGGTGCCGGTCGTGCCCGGTTTCATCGGCGCCACGCCCGACGGCGACGTCGCGACCCTCGGCCGGGGCGGCTCCGACCTCACCGCGACGCTCCTGGCCCGAGCGCTCGGCGCGGCGCGCGTCTCGCTCTGGAAGGACGTGCCCGGGCTCCTCACCGCCGACCCGCGGGTGGTGCCGGACGCCCGGGTGATCCCGCAGCTGCACGCGCGCGAGGCCGCCGAGCTGGCCTACTACGGCGCCAAGGTGCTCCACCCGCGGGCGCTCATCCCGGTCACCGGCCGGCGCATTCCGGTGTACGTCCGCCCCTTCAGCGATCCCGAGGCCACCGGCACCGAGGTGTCCGAGCGGGTGGCGCCCGCCCGGTTTCCCGTCAAGGCGTTGACCGCGAACGGCGGACAGGCGCTGGTCACCGTGACCGGCAACGGCATGCTCGGCGTCCCCGGCATCGCCGCGCGCACCTTCCACGCGCTGCACGAGCGGCAGATCTCGGTCTCGCTCATCTCGCAGGCCAGCTCGGAGCACTCGATCTGCTTCAGCGTGCCCGACGCGTTCGCGGCCGACGCCCAGCAGAGCCTCACCCGGGAGTTCCGGGGCGAGATCGCCCGGGGCGAGATCGACGGCGTCGAGGTCACGCCGGACATGGCGACGGTGGCGGTGGTCGGGCTGGGCATGCACGGCACGCCGGGTATTGCCGCGGCGGTGTTCGGCGCGCTCGCGGGCGCCAAGATCAACGTCGTGGCCATCGCGCAGGGGAGCTCCGAGCTCAACATCTCGATCGTGGTCGACGCGAAGCAGGCCGCCGAGGCCCAGCGCCGGATCCACGACGCGTTCCAGCTCTCCCGCATCGCGGGCGGCGGCATCATCCAGCCCGAGCGCATGGAGGTGGTGCTGCTCGGCTTCGGGCAGATCGGGCGCAGCCTCGCGACCATGATCGGACAGGTGCGCCGGCCCGCGCTCGATCTCAAGGTCGCGGCGGTGATCGACCGCTCGGGATTCGTGTTCGACCCCCAGGGCCTGGGGCCGCGGCGGCTGGCCGCCCTCGCGACCGAGAAGCGGAAGGGCGTCCGCCTGGCCGACACGGCCCGCGGCCGCGCGGCCAACGCCGAGGAGGCCATCCGGCACATCGCCGGGTACGCGCTCACCCGTCCGGTGCTGGTGGACCTCACCGCCGACGACACGGCCCCCGCGCTGGAGCTGGGGCTGGTGAGCGGGATGGACCTGGTGCTCGCCAACAAGCGGCCACTGGCCGGCCGGCGCGCGGTGAGCGAATCGCTGTGGCAGACCGCTCGCGCCCGGGGGCGCCGGGTCCAGCACGAGGCGACCGTGGGCGCCGGTCTCCCCATCATCGACACCTATCACAAGCTCACCGAGAGCGGCGACCGGGTGGAGCGGATCGAGGGCCTGCTCTCGGGCACCCTCGGCTTCGTGCTGACGGAGGTCTCGGCCGGCGTGCCGTTCTCCGCGGCGGTGCGCGACGCGCGGAAGCGCGGCTACACGGAGCCCGACCCGAGGGACGATCTGTCGGGCATGGACGTGGGGCGGAAGGCGCTCATCCTGGCACGGCTGCTCGGCTATCAGGGCGAGCTGAGCCGCACCGCGGTCGAGTCGCTGGTGCCCAAGTGGGCCCGGTCGATCCCGCTGCCCGAGTTCCTCGAGCGACTCGAGGAGCTGGACACCGCCTGGCGCCGCCGGGTGGAGAGCGCCGCCCGGAACGGAACTGTGCTCCGGTACGTCGCCACCGTCACGCCGGGCAAGATCGCCGTGGGGCTTCGGGCGGTGCCGGTGTCGAGTCCGCTCGCGACCATCAAGGGCTCGGACAACCAGCTGGTGTTCACCACTGCCCGCTACAAGGCCAACCCGCTGGTGATCACCGGTCCGGGCGCGGGCGCGGAAGTGACGGCCGCCGGCGTGCTCAACGACATCCTGCGGCTGGCGGGCGCGTGAGGGCGGACTCGGTCACCGCGTTCGCGCCCGGAGGCGTGGGCAATATCGGGCCGGGGCTCGACGTCCTGGGCCTGGCGGTGGCGGGCGCCGGGGACGAGGTGCGGGCCGAATGGACCCGCGAGCCCGGCATCCAGCTGCTCGATCCAGGCGATCCCAGCCTTCCACGCGATCCGGCCCGTCACACCTCGGCGCTCGCCGCGCGCGCGGTCCT
>DATEJD010000436.1:0-5631 GCA_035278325.1 Gemmatimonadales bacterium
CTTGGTTGTGATCGCACTCAGCCTTGTCCATTGAACTTAGCCAGCGCTGGTAACGCGACAGCAGCGTTGCTGCGCGTTAAAGTAAAATGTGATCCAGATCACATTAGGTCACGCAGGGGTAGCGACTTGTGTACCCCCCAATTATCCTTGTGGCGCCTTTACGATCCAGATTCCGCAATCCGGAGTACGGCTCCCTCTGGCCGGCGCACCCGTCCCTGTTTGGGCGGGCGCTCTTGTGCGGACTGGTCGCAAGGTTCGCGTCCGTGCGGAGTACCCATATCAACGGAGAGTTGGGGAGGTGCGCATGCGGAAGTTTGCGTGGACTATGCTGGCGGTCGGCGCGATCGCGACGACCGGTTGCAACCAGGCCGAGCTCAAGAAGGCCCTGGCCGACGCCAAGACGGCCGAGGCCCAGAAGGACAGCCTGCTGACCGAAGTGCTCGAGACCACCCAGTTCGTGACCGACATCAACAGCGAGCTGGCCAAGGCGAAGAGCCTCGCGGTGACGACGACGAGCAGCGATCCCGGCCTCCCGGGCGCGCGGAAGGATCGTGATGACCGCAAGGCGGCGCTCGAGCGGGTGCAGGCCGTCATCGCCAAGCTGAACGAGAGCGAGGCGAAGCTCTCCGAGACCGAGGCCCGCGCCAAGAACTCCCGGCAGCGCAACGCCCGTCTGCTGGCGCAGATCGAGACCTACAAGAAGACCATCGACGATCTCCGCACCACGGCCGAGGCCCAGAAGACCGAGTACGAGGCCCAGCTCGCGGCGGCCAACACCCAGATCGCCACGCTGGCGGGCCGGGTGGATACGCTGACGACTGAGAAGGGCCAGCTCGAGAGCGACAAGGCCGCGCTCACCGATACCGTGGTGAACCTGACCGCGTACAAGAACACCGTGTACTACGCGATCGGCACCAAGGACGAGCTGATGAAGAAGGGCGTCATCACCAAGGAAGGCTCGAAGTTCCTGGTCTTCGGCGGCACCCGGCTGGAGCCGGCCCGGAACCTGAACCCCGAGGCCTTCACCGCGATCGACAAGACGACCAACACCTCGATCCCGCTGCCGCGCACCGACAAGAAGTACAAGATCATCTCGCGGCAGAGCCCGACCTATCTCGCGTCTGGCGTGTCCAAGGACGGCAAGATCACGGGCGCCGTAGAAATTGCGCAGCCCGAGGAGTTCTGGTCCGCCTCCAAGTATCTGATCCTCGTGCAGGACTGACGCGCCGCCAGGGGAGCCGACCCCCGGAACTAACGCGACGGCCACCGAATGGTGGCCGTCGTCGTTTTCGCCGCGGATCCGACCATGATTCTGGTCCGATCCCCCGGTGATTCCACGCGCTTTGACGATAATTTTATCAGTTATTGACCTCGTTAATTATTTGGTGACAACGACTTTAACTTTTCGTTGTCAACAGTTTCGACATTCGATGAGGAAAACGTCCGCTCCTGCCCGCGTCCACGTGACCGAGGTTACAGGCCACTCAGCGTGAATGGAGCACATTGCCTCCACAGGGAAGGTTCACTGAACTCTCACGCTGGAGGACCACTCGTGAAGAAATTCACGCTGGCCGCGGGCATCGCGGCGCTGGTCGTCACCTCGGCCTGCAAGAAGACGGGCGAGGGCGAGTACGAGGTCCAGAAACCAACCGTGGGCACCACCACGGATACCGTCCATACGCCGAGCGTCGAGACGGGCACCGTGAAGGACACCGTCGATGTGCCCAAGGTGACCACAGAGAAGAAGGAAATCACCGTACCGAAGGTGAAGGTCACCACGCCGGACGAGCGGAAGCCCTAACTCGGGCGCAGTCGCTCCGCTCGATCAGGCCGCGTATATTCTCGACCGGCGCCGGATGGCGCCGGTCGTCGCGTTTCCCCTTCACCCCCATGCACCCCGCAGGAGCCGCCATGCCGAGGCGAACGTCGTCGAGGCTCGCGAGCGTTGCGCTCACGAGCCTGCTGGCCGCCGGCGCCGCACGCGCGCAGGAGCCGGCGCTCATCGCCGTCCGGGCCGGGCGGCTGGTCGACGTGGACAAGGGCGAGGTGCGCCGGGACCAAGTGATCCTGATCCGTGGTGACCGGATCACGGCGGTGCAGGCAGGCTCGGCGCGGCTCCCCGCCGGGGTCCGGGTCATCGACCTGAGCCGAGCTACTGTCGTGCCCGGCTTGATCGACTGTCACAGTCACCTGGTGGGGGAGGCCCAGGCGCCTGACGTGCTCGCGCCACTGGAGCGCACCGAGACCCAGGAGGCGATGAGCGGCGTGCGGAACGCCCGCGCGACGCTGCTCGCCGGGTTCACGACGGTGCGGGACGTCGGGACGTACCGCGCCTTCGTGGACGTGGGTCTCCGGGACGCGATCAACGACGGCACCGTCATTGGTCCCCGGATGGCGGTGGCCGGCGCATACGTCACCGTCTCCGGTGGCGGTGGCGAGGTGACCGGCCAGGCCCCCGATGTGGTCGTTCCGCCGGCCTTCCGCTTCGGCGTCGCCAACTCGGCCGATGAGGTGCGTGCCCGGGTCCGCGCGATCCTCAACGGTGGCGCCGATTTCATCAAGATCATCGCCACCGGCGCGGTCCTCACGGCGGGCACCAAGCCGGGCGCCTCCGAGTTCACCGAAGAGCAGCTCAGGGCCGCGGTGGAACAGGCGGCCGAGTACGGCACCTTCGTCGCGGCCCACGCCCACGGCGCCGACGGGATCAAGCGCGCGGTGCGCGCGGGCGTCCGCTCGATCGAGCACGGATCGCTGATCGATGACGAGGGGATCGCGCTCATGAAGGAGCACGGGACCTGGCTGGTGGCCGACATCTGGAACGGCGACTACATCGACAGCGTAGGGCGGGCAGAGCACTGGTCGGCCGAGATCCTGCGGAAGAACACCGAGACCACCGAGGCCCAGCGCGTCGGATTCCGGAAGGCGGTCGCCGCAGGGGTGCGAATTGCCTACGGTACCGACAGCGGTGTCTACCCGCACGGACTCAACGCGATGCAGCTCCCGTACATGGTCAAGTACGGCCTCACGCCGATGCAGGCGCTCCAAAGCGCCACCATCTGGGCGGCGCAGCTCATGCGGTGGGAGGATCGGGTGGGCTCGATCGCGCCGGGGAAGTATGCGGACATCATCGCGGTCGAGGGGGACGGGCTGGCCGATCTGCGCTCGTTCATGAAGGTCGGGTTTGTCATGAAGGGCGGGGTAGTGTACAAGGGGCCATAGTCTTGGGCCTCCTGCCCAATTCGGATCGGTGCTGTATTCACCACGGAAGCACGGAAGACACGGAGGGCTCCTTGGTCAGGCCCGGGTCCTCGCATTCCGAGCCGGAGGAACTCGTCGCAGAATTTTTTGGGGGTGGGGGGCACCCTAAGATCTCTGCAGCGATGCTTGCTTCGGCGCGGAATGAGAGGAGGGTGGCCTGACCAAGGAGTCCTCCGTGTCTTCCGTGCTTCCGTGGTGAACGGCCGCAGGAACTTCACATGAACAACGGAGCCCGGGTGCGAAAGCAGATTACTGTCGCCGTTGCCGTGGCCTTAAGCCTGTTGGCCAGCACAGCCCACGCCCAGCGCCTGGTCGACTCGGACGACCTCGCCAAGGTGCGCGACGTGAGCGACCCCCAGGTCTCGCCCGACGGCGCCTGGGTCGCCTACGTCGTCTCGGTGTCGGATACCGGCAAGGACCACGACGATACCGATCTGTGGCTCGCGAGCTGGGACGGCGCGCAGCAGATCCGGATCACCCGGAGCCCGTCCGGCGAGAAGGCCCCGCGCTGGAGCCCGGATGGCCGCTCGATCGCCTTCCTGTCCGACCGCGACGACCCGCGCGAAGTGTCCCAGCTCTGGCTCTACGACCGGGCCGGCGGCGAGCCCGAGCGACTCACGAACCTGCCCGGTGGAGTGACCGACCTGGCCTGGTCGCCGGATGGCAAGCGGCTGGCCCTCATCGTGAGCGATCCCGACCCCGACGCGAAGACCCCGGGCGACACCTCCACCAAGGCCGCGCCGCCCATCGTGATCGATCGGTACATGTTCAAGGAGGACCAGACCGGCTGGCTTCGCGCGCAGCGGGACCACCTCTGGCTCTACGACCTGGCCACGCGCGCCGCGACCCAGCTCCTCACCGGCAACTACGACGAGGCGCTGCCGTCCTGGTCGCCCGACAGCCGGTCGATTGCGTTCGTGAGCCGCCGCCGGCCCGACTACGATCGCAGCGACAACTACGATCTCTACGTGGTGGAGGCCGAGCCCGGCGCCGAGCCACGCCAGCTCACCACGTTTCCCGGGCCGGACGGCGATGCGGGCTGGGGAACCCGGGCGCCGGTGTGGAGTCCGGACGGGTCGCGGATCGCGTACCTGCAGGGCGGTCCGCTCAACCTCATCTACTACGCGGTGCAGAAGCTCGCGGTGGTGCCGGCGGCCGGTGGCCCCGCCCGGGTGCTCACGCCGGCGCTCGACCGGAACGTCCTGTCACCCGCCTTCTCGAGCGACGGGCGCGACATCCTGTTCCTCATGGAGGGCGACCGCACCTATCACCTCGCGCGCGTGCCCGCAGGCGGCGGTGCCGTCGAGCCGTTGGTCGAAGGCGACCGCATGCTGAGCGATCTCTCGGTGGGGCAGGGCGGCCACGTGGCCGTGGTGTCCAGCAGCTCGACCTCGCCGAGTGAGGTCTACGCCGTCGAGGGGCACGACCTCCGACCCATCAGCCGCCAGAATGCCGAGTGGCTGAGCCAGGTCCGGCTCGGCGCGGTCGAGCCCATATCGGTCCGCAGCAAGGACGGCACCGAGATCCACGGCTTCATGGTGAAGCCGCCCGACTGGCAGCCGGGTCGCCGCTATCCCACCATCCTCCGGATCCACGGCGGGCCGGTGTGGCAGTTCTATCACGACTTCGCCAACCTGGACTGGCAGGTATTCGCGGCCCACGGCTACGTGGTGCTTGGCGTGAACCCGCGGGGCAGCTCCGGTCGAGGCGAGAAGTTCGCCACGGCGATCTGGGCCCGGTGGGGTCAGAAGGATGCGGAAGATGTGTTGGCGGCGGTGGACTGGGCCGTCGCCAGGGGCATCGCGGATCCGGACCGGCTGGGCGTGGGCGGCTGGAGCTACGGCGGGATCCTGACCGACGAGGTCATCGCGCGCGATCAGCGGTTCAAGGCGGCCACCAGCGGCGCCGGCATCGCCAACGCGTTGGCCGGCTACGGCACCGATCAGTACGTCAAGGAATACGAGGCGGAGCTGGGCAAGCCGTGGAGCAACCTCAAGGCGTATCTCGAGGTGTCCTACCCGTTCCTCCACGCCGACCGGATCACCACGCCGACGCTGTTCCTGTGCGGCGACCAGGACTGGAACGTGCCGCTGATCAATTCGGAGCAGATGTATCAGGCGCTCAAGAGCCTGGGGCGCGAGACGCAGCTGGTGGTGTATCCCGGTGCGTCGCACTCGCTGAGCAGGCCCAGCCATCGGCGCGACCGCATGGAGCGCTACCTGGCGTGGTATGGCAAGTATCTGGGCGGGGCGGGAGGCCAGGCGACGACGCGGTAGGCAGGTATCTTAGAGGTTGCAGCCAGCAGTCATCCTGAGCCCTGGCAGAGTCACCCTGAGCGCAGCGAAGGGGGCATGCGTTCGGTGATGCCCCCTT
>DATEJD010000437.1:0-3753 GCA_035278325.1 Gemmatimonadales bacterium
ACGGCGTTCATGGGCTGGCTGGTGCTGGTGTTCGGCTGGTTCGCCGCGACGGTGCTGCGCGGGCAGAGAGAGCGGTTCGGGACGGGCGCCCTGCTGGCCGGCTGGCTGGTGCTCGCGGGCCTCAACCTGGCCAATCCGGACGGCATCATTGCCGGCGTAAACCTCGACCGGGCAGCCACCGGCCGTCCATTCGACGTCGCGTACGCGGAGAAGCTCAGCGCCGACGCGCTGCCCGCCTTGTACCGCGGCCTGCCGCGCCTCGATGCCCCCGATGCCTGCACCGCGGCCAGGCGGATAAGTGAGCACTGGCGGCGTGAGCGCGAGCGGGCGCACCGGTGGACCATCGCGCTGGCGCAGGCGCCCCGCGGCGCGATCGGATGCGGGGAGCGGTGAGCGCGAAGCGGTGAGCGGAGCGGAGTCACCCTGAACGCAGTGAAGGGGGCATGCCCCAACGCATGCCCCCTTCGCTTCGCTCAGGGTGACTCACCTCCCGCCGCCCACCGCCCTAGTGCACCGCCGCCGTCGCGTGCCGGAGCGCCTCGAGCTCCTCGCGCTCCACTCCCGCTCCCTGCAGAAATCCTTCAGGCAGGGTGTCCAGTCCGGCCCGCAGTGTAGCGAGATCCAGGCACGAATGCCCATGATGGACCACCGCGTCGAGCCCGCGGGCGCGGGCAAGGTCATCGCAGGCGGCCAGCACGGTGCGGCCGAGCGTGGCGCCGGTGAGATCGGCGCCCGCGAGCGTCGGCCCGGCCAGGAACGCGCGCGACAGCTCCGCGTGGCTCAGGTCGGTCTCCGCGAGGCAGGTGCCGTCGAGCACGGCCATGGCGAGCGTCGCATAGGCCAGGTTGCACTGCCGCCAGGTGGAGTGGCTCAGTGTGGCCGCCGAGAGGTCGGCCCCTGAGAAGTCGCAGCCGACCACGGTGGCGTGGCTGAAGTGGGTGCGGACGAACGAGGCGCTCTCGCACACGCAGTCGCGCAGGTTGGCGAACTCGAAGGTGGCGCGGAGGGCGTCGGCCCGGCTCAGGCGGGTCCGTAACAGCGTGGCGGCGAGGAACATGGCGTCGGTCAGGCGGGCCCCGGTCAGATCGGCGTCGGTGAGGTCCGCCGACGTGAGGTCGACCCCGTCCAGGTGCGCGCCGCGCAGGTCGGCGCCGGCCAGCCGCGACTTGCACAGATCGGTGCCGCGCAGATCCACGCCGCGCAGATCCGCCCCCGCCAGGTCGGCGCCGGGCAGCGCGAGGCCCGCCAGGCTGGCCCCCGCGAGGTCGTCGGCCGGGATGCGGAGGAGCACGGAGTCGGAATCCTTCGCGCGGATCTCGATCATGGACCTTCTCCTGGGGGCGGGGCGAGCGGCGTCGCCCGGAAGATGGCGCGCAGGCGGACTATGCCCTGGCCGGGTGGATTGCCTAGTATAGCCCGCCATACCGGGCGGTCCAGTCCCGGAGGCACTCCGGCCGTGTCGGGCCGTGGGCCATGCGAGCATCCCGGCGCGGATCGGGTGTATCGTCCAGGTGGGTCGCGCCATCGGCGACCCGAATCGGCGCCCGTTCCACAGCTCAGTACCGGACCGTCGGATCAAGGAGACAATCGGATGTCATCGGGCCAGGAAGCACCCGCGGGTCCCGACCTGCGCGCAGGCATCAAGGTGGCGGATCTGCCGGACGGCAGGATGATGGCTGGACAGGTGGATGGCGAGGCGGTGCTGCTCGCGCATGTGGGGGACGAATGGTTCGCCATCGGTGCGACCTGCAGCCACTACAGCGGTCCGCTGGCGGAGGGGCTCCTGGTGGGCGACACGGTGCGCTGCCCCTGGCACCACGCCTGCTTCAGTCTGCGGTCAGGGCAGCCTCTGCGTCCGCCGGCGCTCAACGACGTGCCGAGCTGGGAGGTCGACGTGCGCGACGGCATGGCGCGCGTGGGCGGCAAGCGGAAGCCCGCAGCGCCCCCGCGCCGTCGGTCCCGGGGACCGGAATCGGTGCTCATCGTGGGTGGTGGAGCGGCCGGCAACTGCGCCGCGGAAACCCTGCGGCGGGACGGGTTCGAGGGTCCCGTCACTATCGTCGACCCGGATGTCGACGCACCCTACGATCGGCCCAACCTGTCGAAGGACTACCTCGCCGGAAACGCGCCGGAGGAGTGGATCCCGCTCCACCCGCCCGAGTTCTATCAGGAGAAAGACATCGAGCTCAGGCGCGGGCCTCGGGTGGCGTCGCTCGACCCGCGGGGGCGCCGGGTCCGGCTGGACGACGGCGCCGAGCTCCGCTATGGCGCGCTGCTGCTCGCCACCGGTGCCAGTCCGGTTCGACTGGGCGCCGAGCTGGAGGCCGGTCCGCCGCGGGTCCACTATCTCCGAAGCCTGGCGGACAGCCGGCGGATTGCCGGCGCGGCCCGCGAGGGTGGACGCGCGGTTGTGCTGGGGGCGAGCTTCATCGGCCTCGAGGTGGCCGCCTCGCTCCGCGCCCGCAAGATGGAGGTGCAGGTCGTCGCGCCCGAGGCGCGTCCGCTCGAGCGCATCCTCGGCCCGGAGCTGGGCGACATGATCCGGAAGATCCACGAGGAGCAGGGCGTCGTCTTCCACCTGGGACGAAAGCCGAGCGGCGTGAGTGGCGGGCGTGTGGTGCTGGACGACGGGCAGTCGCTGGCCGCGGACCTCGTGGTGGCCGGCATCGGCGTGCGGCCCAACCTGGAGCTGGCGGAAAGCGCGGGCCTGGCCATCGACCGCGGCCTGCAGGTGAACGAGTGGCTCGAGACCAGCGCGCCGGGCGTGTTCGCCGCCGGCGACATCGCCCGCTGGCCCGATCCGCACACCGGCGAGCGCATCCGGGTCGAGCACTGGGTCGTTGCCGAGCGACAGGGGCAGGCGGCCGCTCGGGCCATCCTCGGCGAAGGCGAGCGGTTCGATGGCGTGCCGTTCTTCTGGAGCCAGCATTACTCGGTGGCCATCAACTACGACGGGCACGCGGAGCGCTGGGACCGGATCGAGATCGACGGCGATGTCGCCGGGCGAGACTGCACGGTCCGGTATCGGCGGGGGGACAAGGTGCTGGCGGTGGCGACGGTGGGGCGGGACCGGGAGAGCCTGATGGCGGAACGGGCGCTCGAGGCGGAAGTGAGGACTTGAGCGACCGTCCGACCGTCCTCCCGCCCAACATCGGAGCGCCGATCTTGTTATACTCTCCGCACGGCGCCTCCTGCGTCGTGGGTCTGGTCCTGAGGACCGTGGAGATCGAGTGATGCGTGCGCACCTGTGGGGACTCGTTGGCCTGGCGGCGCTCGCCGCCTGCGCCCCGCGGAGGGAGGAGCGGCCCCGCACCCTGCTCGAGCAGGGACGGCAGTACACCAATTGGCTCTACGGCAGCCAATACCAGAAGCTGTGGGACCGGTTCTCGCCCGACATGCAGCAGACCTTCGGCAGTGTGGCCGACCTGGCCAGCTTTGCCGGGCGCGCGGTCTCCCGGCTTGGACCCGAGAAGCGCGCCCTCGACGAGCGGGTGGACAACGGCGCGCCCTTCAGCGTCTATCAGCGGACCGCGTCGTTCGACGCGACGCGCCGGCCGATGCTGATCGAATGGAGTCTGGCCCGGGACGGCGCGGTTACTGGCCTGGTGGTGCGGCCGGTGCCGGACGAGCAGCCGCAGTAGGGGAGGGTAGTCATCCTGTAGGGCAGGCCTGTCATCCTGTAGCGGATGCCTGTCATCCTGAGCGAAGCGAAGGAGCCATGCGTACAGGCATGGCTCCTTCGCTTCGCTCAGG
>DATEJD010000438.1:0-2446 GCA_035278325.1 Gemmatimonadales bacterium
CAGCCCGGTCGCGGGCAAGCGGGGCGGCGTCGGGCTCACCGGCGTGACCTTCGGCAACCTGGGCAACGTGAACCTCAAGCCCGAGCGCTCGCGTGAGCTCGAGGTCGGCTTCGACGCCTCGCTGCTCAAGGACCGGGTGAGCGTGGAGTTCACCTACTTCAACAAGTCCACCAAGGACGCGCTGATCCAGCGCAACGTCGATCCCTCCGCCGGCGCGTCCGACGTCCAGTTCTTCAATCTGGGCCGGGTGAAGAACTACGGCGCCGAGCTGGCGATCAACACGCGGGTGGTGGACACCCGGAACTTCGCCTGGGACCTGTCGCTCGCGGGCTCGGTGTACAACAACGACCTGGCGGAGATCGGCCAGGGCGTGAGCGACATCGTCTTCGGATTCGGCCTGCAGCGTCACGTGCAGGGCTACCCGCTCGGCGGGTACTGGGCGCGGCCGATCACCGGCTTCGCGGACGCCAACGGTGACGGCATCATCTCCCCCGACGAGGTAACGGTGGGCGACGACGCGGTCTTCCGGGGGCGCGCGCTACCCAACAAGGAGGCCTCGCTCAACAGCGGCATCGCGCTGTTCAACAACCGGATCCGGATCGGCACCCAGTTCGACTATCGCGGCGGCAACTACATCGACAACGCGATCGAGTCGTTCCGCTGCACGCCGGTGCTCAACTGCCGCGGGCTGGTGGACCGCACCGCTCCGCTCGCGGAGCAGGCGCGGGCCCAGGCGGTGCTCAACGAGGCCACCGAGTGGGGCTACTTCGAGCCCGGCTGGTTCATCAAGCTCCGGGAGCTCTCGCTCACGTTCAACGCGCCCGACTCCTGGGCCCGCCGCGTTCGCGCGAGCCGGCTCAGCGTCACGCTGGCGGGGCGGAACCTCTGGACCATCGACGACTACAGCGGCGTCGATCCCGAGATCAACGCGTTCGGCCAGGACAACTTCGCCACGAGCGACTTCGAGTCGCAGCCGCCGGTGCAGTACTACACCGTGCGGGTCAACGTCGGCTTCTGACGGGGTGACGACCATGATCCGGACCAAGACGTGGACCCTGGTGCTCGCCCTGGCCACTGCTGCCTGCGGGCTCCTGGATACCGACCAGCCGAACATCGTCGAGCCGGGCCAGCTGAACAGCCCGGCGGGCGCGGAGGCGCGCCGCGTCGGCGCGATCTCGGACTTCGGCTTCGGCAAGGACGGCGACGGTGACATCGACCTCGGCCGCACGGACGGGATCGTGCTCCTCGGCGGCCTCATGGCGGACGAGTTCGTGCTCTCCACCACGCCGCCCACCCAGCAGGAGGTGGATCAGCGGCGGGTGTTCACCAACAACAGCACGGTGTTCGCCACCTACTTCTACATGCAGCGCGCCCGCGCGGCCGCCGAGGACGCGGCCCGCGGACTGCGCGAGTTCAGCGCCACACCCGACGAGACGGCCGACATCGGCGAGATGCTGAGCCTGGCCGGGTTCGGCTACATCTTCTTCGGCGAGGACTTCTGCTCGGGCGTCCCGTTCAGCCGGCTCGACGGTGACACCATTGCCTATGGCAAGCCCCTCACGACGGCCGAGATGTTCGACTCGGCGGTGGCCCGGTTCGACTCGGCCCTGGCGGAGCCGGGCGTGCAGGTGGAAGAGTCGCAGGAGATCGCCTACCTCGCCTCGATCGGCAAGGCGCGCGCGCTGCTCAATCTGGGCGGCCCGCAGAATATCGCCGCGGCGGCGGCCGCGGTGGCGAGCGTGCCGACCGATTTCGTGTACGCGACCGAGCACGCCGACAGCCCGAAGCGGCTGCAGAACGCGATCTACAACTACAGCACCGGGTTCCTCTGGTCCCTGTCGGATCAGGAGGGCGGCGTGGGCCTCCCGTATCGGAGCGCCGAGGATCCTCGGGTTCCGTTCGAGGATCCGGAGGACGTGGGGCTCGACGGCACCACGCCCCAGTTCACCCTGCTCAAGTACGATGGGGCGAGCGCGGACGTGCCCCTGGCGGATGGTATCGAGGCCCGGCTGATCGAGGCGGAGGCGGCGCTGGCGCTGCACGACCGCTCCGGGATGACGTCCATTCTGAACGACCTGCGTGACCTGCAAGGGCTCGACCACCTCGCCGTGCCGGGCAACGACAGCGCAGCCGCGGACGTCCTGTTCAGCGAGCGGGCGTTCTGGCTGTTTGCCACGGGCCATCGGCTGGGCGACATGCGCCGGCTGATTCGTCAATACAACCGAACCGCGGACGAGGTGTTCCCCACCGGCTCGTACATCAAGGGCGGCTCGTACGGTAACGACGTGAATCTGCCGCTGCCGCAAGAGGTGATTAACAACCCGAACTCGGCGGGGTGTATCGATCGAAGCGCGTGACCTGACGGACGCTCGGATGGTCGGACGGTCGGACGGTCGGACGGTCGGAGTCACCCTGAGCGAAGCGAAGGGGGCATGCGTCGACGCAT
>DATEJD010000439.1:0-3064 GCA_035278325.1 Gemmatimonadales bacterium
CGGGTGGATTGCACGGCCATGTCACGCTCCGGGTGGACGAACCGCTCCAGAATCTTGGTCCGCTGCATGCTGCTGAGCAGGGGCGACGAGGCCAGGACCTCCGCCTGCCGGGCAAGGGTCAACACTTGCTCGGGATCGTGATGCTTCCGCTCATTGGCGATCCAGGCCGCATCGGCATAGGCCTGCGCCGCGTTCTCGACGTCACCCCGCGCCAGCGCCTGGGCGGCGGCGGCGATCTTGTCGCTCTGCGCACTGGCCAGATCGTTGCTGGCGAAGCTCAGGTTTGCGGCCGTGTTGAGGCAGCGGTAGCCGAGCGAATCTTCAGGCGCCCGGAGCGCGGCGGACTGCCGGTGGAGGCTCGCGGCGTCGCGCCACCGATGCGAATTCTCGGCCAGCATCTCCGCCGCCCGGTGGATGCTGTCGGCCTGGGCGACAGCCGTGATGGTCGGGAGACGGTATTGGGCGGTGACAATAGAGGCCGGCACCAGCGTGGCCAGGATGGTCGCAGGCACAAAGAGTCTCGGTATCGGTGACATGGCGGACACCTCCTGCAGGGGACGGAGCGATCGGTTGCCATAGCGCTCAGCCGTCTCACCCGCGTTGCGATGTCGCAGACCGATCACTATGTTGGGGCGCACGCTACTCGGGCGTCGTTCCGTACCCGTGATCTGCGCGTGATCTGTGGTCCGCGTTCCGCCTCAGCCCCAACGCAGCAGACAGTGCTCGAGCCCGCCTCCGTCCGACTCCAGCTGTTCGGTGCGCCCTCCATACGAGCGATTGGTGGCCGGGAGGCGAGTGCAGTCCTCGCCCAGCCCAAGCGCGTCGCGCTCCTCGCGTATCTGGCCGCCGCGCCGCCGTACGGATTCCACCGCCGCGACTCCATCCTCGCGCTCTTCTGGCCCGAAGCAGACCGACACCACGCACGGACGGCGCTCCGCAAGGCCATCCACTTCCTCCGACACGAGCTCGGCCCGGAGGTCGTCGCGCGCCGCGGTGACGAGGAGCTGGGTCTCGAGGACGATGCCGTCTGGTGCGACGTCCGGGAGTTCGACCGGAGGCTCGCGTCCGGGCGGCTGAGTGACGGGCTGGCGCAGTATCGAGGCGATCTGCTTCCCGGCTTCTTCATCCCCGATGCTCCCGACTTCGAGCGCTGGCTCGACGGGGAGCGGATCCGGCTCCGCGCCCGGGCGGCCGAGGCGGCATGGACGCTCGCCGGTCGGCTCGAGCGCGAGGGGGATACCGATGGCGCCGCCCGCTGGGCGCAGTGGGCCTGCGGGCTCACGCGGGACGATGAGCGCGCGGTGCGCCGCCTCATCGCCCTGCTCGGCCGGATCGGCGACCCCGCGGGCGCCATCAGAGCCTACGGCGAGCTCGACGAGCGGCTGCGCCGCGAGTACGACATGACGCCCTCAGCCGAGACCCAGCAGGTGGTCGACGCGGTCCGCCATGGCGCGGTGACCGTATCCGCCCGAGCGCCCCCGCCCACCCCAGGGCCGCCGGACCCGGACATGTTTCCCGCGCTCCCACCGACGCGGCAATACCTCGCCGTCTTCCCCTTCGCCGTGTACGGCGACCAGAGCGCGGCGTATCTGCACGAGGGGTTGGTGGACCTGCTCAGCACCAACCTCGACCACGCCGGAACGGTGCATACCATCGATCCGCGGGCGCTCCTGAGCCGGCTCGGCCACGAGGCCCAGGGCCGGCTCGATCCCGCCCGCGCAGCCGAGGTGGCGGCGCAGTTCGGGGCGCAGATGTACGTCGCGGGCAGCGTGGTGGGCGTGGCGGGCCGGCTCCGGATCAGTGCGGCGCTGCATCACCAGAGCCCTGGCACCGGGTCCGCCCGCTTCGTGGACGTGGTGGGACCCGCGGACCGGCTGTTCGATCTGGTGGACCATCTGACCACCAAGCTCCTCGCGGAGCTGCACCCCGGCCCCGGCGCCCGGCTCAGCCGGCTCGCGGCCACGACCACGGATTCGCTCCCCGCGCTCAAGGCCTACCTGGCGGGCGAGCGCGCCCTGCGAAAGGCGCGATACAAGGAGGCAATCGAAGCGTTCGAGCAGGCGGTCGAGTACGATCCGGAGTTCGCGCTCGCCTGGTACCGCCTGGCCTTCTTTCTCGCCTGGCCCACGCTGCCGCAGCCCCGCGCACCGTGGACCTCCATGGAGCAGGCGCTGGGGCACAAGGAGCGGCTCTCGGATCGCGATCGCAGGCTGCTGGAGGCACTGAGCGCCTCGCTCGACGGGCGCGCCGGCGAGGCGGAGCGGACCTACCGGGAGCTCCTCACCATCCACCCGGAGGACGTGGAGGCCTGGCTCGGACTGGGGCAGACCTGCGTGTTCCACAACCAGCAGCGGGGGCGCCTCATCACGGAGGCGCGGAGCGCCTTCGAACAGGTGCTCGAGCTCGACCCCGGGAACACCACCGCGAACCAATTCCTGAGCTACATCGCCGAGCTGGAGGGAAACACCGAGGAGAGCGACCGGCGGATCGATGAGTCGCCCCGGCAGTCGGACTTCGTGCAGCTGCGCATCGTGCAGGCCTTTCGGCGTCAGGACCGCGTGGCGCAGGAGGAAGCCATGGGGTTCCTGCGCGCCGCGCCCGACTGTGTGGCCTACGAAGCGGTGCGCTTCGTGGCCACCCTGACCTCCGACTTCGGCGCCGCGCAGCGGATCGCCCGGCTCCTCGCCAGCCACGATCGTCCGGCCGAGCTGCGCGCGATCGCGCACGTCCTGGCCGCGTTTCTCGAGCTGGCCATGGGACGGCGCGCGGCCTCGCGCCGGGAGCTGGCGCTGGCGGCGGCGGTCCACCCCGCGGAGGCGCTCGAGTACCGCGGGCTCGTCGCCGCGCTGCCGTTCCTGCCGCCGGATCGGAAGGAGCTCGATGGGCTGCGCGAGGCGCTCGCCCGCTGGGACGCCGCCGCGGTGCCGCGGATGCGTCTCCCCAACCCCGCCTACCATCTGCATCACGAGGCCTACCCGGTGCTGCGGCTCTACCTGCTCGGCGTGCTGGCCGCGCGGGAGGGCGATGCCGCCGCGCTCGACCGCGCGGCGGAGCTCGACGCCAT
>DATEJD010000440.1:0-8166 GCA_035278325.1 Gemmatimonadales bacterium
ACCATGCTGCCCACCGGCGTATCCACCGGCAGGCCGACCCCGATCGCCGCGGCCATGGGCTCGGCCACCATGAGCAGGCGCTTGACCCCCGCGGACCGGGCCGAATCGCGCACGGCGCGCCGCTCGACTTCGGTAATACCCGAGGGCACGCAGACGATGACCGTCGGCTTCACCTTGAAGATGGTCCGGTCGATTACCAGCCGCAGGAAGTGGCGCAGCATCTTCTCCGCCACCTCGAAGTTGGCGATCACCCCATCCTTCATCGGGCGGACCGCCAGGATCCCGTCCGGCGTGCGGCCGAGCATCCGCTTGGCGTCCAGGCCGATCCCCATGATGTTCCCCGTCGCCTGATCCACAGCGGCCACCGAGGGCTCATTGAGCACCACCCCTTCGCCCTTGACCAGGACGAGGGTGTTGGCCGTGCCCAGGTCGACCGCCAGCTCGGTGGCCGGACGCCAAGCGCGCCGCTTGGGAAGCTGACGCCGGCGGCTCTCCCCGCCGTCGAGCTGCCCATCGCTGGATGGGACGGAGGTCGTTTCGATCGCGACGGTCACGGGGTCTGAATTCCTTCCTGTGCGGGTAGTGCGGCAGTCCGGGTGGACGAACGACGGGTACCTTGCAGATAACCTGCACGGGTTGCGGAATACCCGTTCATCTCAAACGACGGCATCGCGATACGTGCAAATCAGATGGGCGATTTTCCGAGGCAACGGCGCGTCCTGCGCCAATGGGAGCCTCGCTCGGAAGGTGCGGCCGTGCAAAATATGATCCACCTCGGATTTCTCCTGGTTGTGCTTGCGGCGGCGTTGCTTCCAGCGGGTCGTGGACGCGTGCTTGCCGCCGCCGGCGCGGTCAGTGCCGGGCTCGCCCTTGCGGGGCTTGGTGCCGGGCCCGAGGCGCCAGTGACGGCGCTGCCGGCTGGCTTCCTGGCGGTCGAGGGCGCGCTGCTGGCGGTCGGCGCCGTGCTGGCGATTGCCGCGGGCGTGGTCGGCATCAGGCCCGGCAGAGGCTCGGGAAGAACGCAGCTGGGCGCCGCGGCGTCGGCGCTTGGAGGTCTAGGGGTGGGCCTGAGCGCCGCTCCGTACCTTCGCTTCGCGGCTCCTCTGGCCCTCCTCGCGGCGGTGGTGACGACGGCGGGCCTCGGACTCATCCTCATCCGGGCGGGCCATCGTCTCGGACGGTCGTCGGGGTCTTCGGAGCGCTTCCCGGCCAGTCCGAAGCGGCTTGCTGCCGTCACAGCCGGTGCCCTGCTGGCCACGGTCAGTCCATGGGTGGATCCAATATTTCTTGGTGCGATGCTGACGGCCGCAGGCGGCTGGGCTGCCGCGAGGGAGAATGGGCCACGGCGGCTGCCCGTGGCGCCGGCGCTCACACTGCTGGTGCTGATCCCCGCCTGGTGGCTCATGCGCACCATCGCCGGGCCGGAAGGCCTGGCCACAGTCTCACTTCCCGACCTGCCCTGGAGCCCCGCCGCCGAGCGCCTGCTGGGAGCGCTCCTCCTCCTCGGGGCGTGGTCGATCTCCGGCTTGTGGCCCCTTCAACGTCAGCAGCCTGCCGTGCTGACGGCGCCGATGGCCGCGCTGCTCATGGCGCGGGTTGCCATTCCTGCATTCCCCGATGGGTTGGAGCACTGGCGGGCGCTCGCGTTGCCGCTGGGGCTGATCGGGCTGTGGCACGGCGTGGTGACCGGAAGCCGAGGCGAGGCGCTGGTGGGTCTGGCGTGGATCGGGCTCGCCACCGCGACCATCCCGGGTCAGGCCGGCGCCGGGCTGCTCCTCGTCGGGGCGCTGATCTTCGTCCTGGCGGAGCGAGTGACGGCGCGAATCGAAGCCGTCCTCCGGCCGATCGCGGCGCTGGCGGTCGGAGCGGGCGCGCTGCTCGTGACGGAGGCGGGCCTTGGTACCGAGGTGGTCTACACGGTGTCCGCCGTGGCCGCGCTCGTGGCAGCCGCCGGCCGGCCGAGCCCGGCTCAGGCCAGCACGGCGAGCGAGCTCAGCGCCACCGCACCGAGGGCCTGATCGCCGGCAATCGTGACACGGGCGCGGGCCGCCTCGCCCTTGAGTCCCTTGGAGAACAGGCGCCAGGCCGTATCGTCGGTCATGGTCACCGTAGCCGCGGGGCCAGCGGCCGCGCCGGCGTAGAGGCTCCACCGCTCGGGCTCACGCTGGAGGGTCCACTCGCCCCCCGCCGCGCCCTCGATGTCCACCACGATGGCCGTTCCCGGTTGCGCCGCGGTGTCGCGGTAGGCGAATGGCAGCGCCCGCACGAACAGGTCGAGCACCGGATGGAGCCACTCCCGGGTTGTGAGCGACGTCGCCCCAACAGCATCGCGGATCTGCTGCTGGTGCAGCCACCGCTCGGTGTAGTCGCGTCCCACGTCGAACCAGTGCGGAGACGTCTGCTCGCCCGCCCACGTAACGCCCCAGAAGCCGGGGGCAAAGGGATCGGTGCCCCGGAACAGCTCCACGACCCAGGGTCCGGTCACCTCGAGCAGGTCGACGATCACCCGCGGGCTCATCCGCCGTGCGACCGCGACCCACTCGGCGTTCATCCGGTTCACCAGCGCGACCAACTCCGCGCCGCTCACCGGTCCGCTGCCAGGCGGAGGCTGCAGGTCGCGGTGGAACGAGAGGCGGCGGAGGTCGTCGTCCAGGAGATGGGCCGCGATGTCGCGCACCGACCAGAGACTGCACGCCGTGGGTCGGTTCCAGTCGTCGGGCGCGAGGCTGCGAAGCAGATGGATGAGCTCGGCGTGAAGCGGCGCGAACCGATCGAGCAGGAGCACGGGCTCGAGTGGACGGAGCGAGGTGGAGGCGGGCACGTGCGGAATGTGGCGACGAACCGGACCGCGCGCCAAGGGCGCGCGTTGACCCTCCGGCGCGGGCCCCCGCATATTTCGCCGCTTGAGACGGTAAGTCATTTGGATTTCAGGATGTTCTAGCCTCGAGGAGCCGGACCCATGGCGTTCACCCTTCCCCCCCTGCCGTACGACTACAATGCCCTGGAGCCGCACATCGATGAACAGACGATGCGGATCCACCACGACAAGCACCACGCGGCCTACGTCAATAACCTGAATGCGGCGCTGGAGCAGCATCCGGATCTTCAGAAGAAGTCGGTCGAGGAGCTGATCGCGAAGATCGACTCGCTGCCCGAGGCGATCCGAATGCCGGTCCGCAACAATGGCGGCGGTCACGTGAACCACACCATGTTCTGGGAGATGATGGCGCCTGGCGGAGCCAAGGAGCCGTCCGGTGCGCTGGCCGATGCCATCAGCAAGGCCTTCGGCGGCCTGACGCAGTTCAAGGAGCAGTTCCAGAAGGCGTGTGTGGGCCGGTTCGGCAGCGGTTGGGGTTGGCTCGTGGCCGACAAGGGCGGTGGGCTCAGCATCGAGAGCACGCCCAACCAGGACAGCCCGCTCATGGCGGGCAAGAAGCCCATCCTCGGCTGCGACGTGTGGGAGCACGCCTACTACCTCAAGTACCAGAACCGCCGCCCGGACTACGTGACGGCGTGGTGGAACGTGGTCAACTGGACCGATATCGGGCGCCGCTACGACCGCGCGAAGGGAGCCTGACGGATGGCCTTGCCCATGGCCTCGCGGGAGGCGGCCACCGGCCGGGCACTGCCGGCGGTGGGCTCGCCCGCTCCCGACTTCACGCTGCCGTCTACGGGCGGCACCAGCGTGACCCTGTCCGAGCTGCGGGGTCGGCCGGTGCTGCTGGCGTTCTTTCCGCTGGCGTTCACGTCGACCTGCACCAGCGAGCTGTGCGCGTTCACCGAGGACTTCTCCCAGTTCGAGGCCACCGGCGCCGTGGTGCTGCCCATCAGCGTGGACTCGGTGCCGACCCTCAAGGAGTTCAAGGCGAAGGAGCGGATCGGCCTCGATCTGCTGAGCGACTTCAAGCGTGAGGTGAGCCGGCGGTACGGCACCCTGATCGAGGAGCGGTTCTACTCCAACCGCGCGTACGTTCTGATCGACCGCGACGGCATCGTGCGCTGGACCTACGCGGAGGAGACGCCGAGCACGCGCCGGGAGAACGCCGAGCTCCTGGCGCAGCTGCGCGCACTTACCTGACGGCACTCGGCTCGGCGGCCGACCGGCGGCGGCTCGGGCCGCCGGGCGCGTGCTCACCCCATCAAGGATGTCGATGAGCCGTCTTCGCGGTTCGCTCGTCTGGCTCGGCCTGCTCGCCGTCCTGTCGTGCCGGATCGAGGACCACACCCCGGCCGGCAGCCGGCGCGACGAGGAGACCGTTCAGAGCATCGTGACGCGCTACGCGCGCACGCTCTCCGATCGCGACTGGGTCGCGGCACGACGGCTGTTCTGGCCCGACGCCACGTACTCCGGCCCGATGCTCCCGATGTCCGGCGACGGCCACCAGGCAGTGCCGATCGATCTCGCGCTGGGGGTGCTGGCGCGCCGCCTCGAGGGTCTGGATACGGCACGGTTCGACATCCGGGTGCTCCGGGCCGATTACCGCCAGGAAGGCAACCTGGCCGCTGTGTGGCTGGTGACCCGCCGCGTGCTGCCGGTGGCGGGCTCGGTGACCGAGCGCGAGTGGTACGAGCACCTGGTGCTCCGGCGCATCGGCGACGAATGGCGGATCCTCAGTCTCGCCGCGACGCCCTCGCGGCGGGAAAGTGACCGTGTCCAGCCCTGAGCTCTCGCTGATCAGGGCGGTAGCCAAGCTCCTCAACGAGGGGCTTGGGACCGAGGCCACCATGGCGGCCGTGGCGGAGAGCCTGCGGCGTGGCGTGCCCGCCGAGGCGGTGACGCTGTGGCTCCGGGAGCACGGAACGCCGGCGTTCCACGCCGTCCAGGCGCCGCCCGCGCCGGACGGCCCGGCGCCGGTGCGTTCGCTCGACGCGGTCCCGCTCGCGCCGGGCTGGCGGCGCTACCCGATGGAGCACGAGGGTGTGCGCCTGGGATGGCTGGACGTGCGGCTGGTCCCGGGCCTCGAGCCCGAGACGCTGCCGATCGTGGCCGACGTCCTCGCCCCGTATCTCGCCGCGGGCGAGCTGTCGGTCGATCTCGCCGGGGAAGTCGCGGCGCAATCGCGCGAGATCGAGGAGCACCGCCGGTTCACCAGCTTGATCGTCGACAGCCTGCCGGTGGGACTCTACGTGGTCGACCGGGATTACCGGATCCAGAGCTGGAACCGGAAGCGCGAGACCGGGACCCAGGGCCTCAGGCGTGACGAGGTGGTCGGCCGGCCCGTGTTCGACGTGCTCACCCGCCAGCCGCCGGCCCAGCTCCGCGCCGAGTTCGACCGCGTGTTCACCACCGGCGAGATCCAGCAGACCGAGCAGGAAGTCACGGCCGGCGGTGAGACCCGTCGGTTCCGGCTCAGCAAGATTCCCATGCGCCTCGAGGGTGACGAGATCACCCACGTCATCACCATCGGCGAGGACGTCACCGAGTACCATCGGGTTCACCAGCAGATCCTCCAGAGCGAAAAGCTCGCCGCCATCGGCCAGCTCGCGGCCGGCGTGATGCACGAGATCAACAATCCCCTCGCCACGATCGGTGCCTGTGTCGCCGCGATCGAGGGCCGGCTGCCCTCGGGCGCTCAGACGGCACAAGTCGAGGAATATCTGCAGACCATCGACCGCGAGGTCGACCGCTGCAGCCGGATCGTGGACGGGCTGCTCGACTTCAGCCGGCCGAAGAGCGGACCACGCGGCCTCGTGTCGCTCAACGCGCTGGTGGACGACACCCTGTTCCTGCTCAAGCACCACCAGCGCTTCAGGCAGCTCCAGGTCTTGCGCGCCCTGGCGCCCGGGCTGCCCGACACCACCGGCAGCGCGGAGCAGCTGACTCAGGTGCTGATGGCCCTGATGCTCAACGCGGTCGATGCCATGGAGAAGGGCGGCCAGCTCACGGTTCGCACCGGCGTGAGCCCGGCTCGGACCGACGAGGTGCTGGTGGAGGTGCAGGACACTGGTATCGGCATCGCCCCGGGCGACCAGGGCAAGATCTTCGAGCCGTTCTACACCACGAAGCCGCCCGGGCGCGGCACCGGTCTCGGCCTTTCCATCTGCTACGGGATCGTGGCGGACCACCGCGGACGGATCGAGGTGGACAGCGCGCCGGGGCGTGGCGCCACCTTCCGGGTGTTTCTGCCGGTGGCCGCATGAAGATCCTGGTTATCGAGGACGACCGCACGGTGGGCCAGTACGTGAAGCGTGGGCTCGAGGAGCACCACTTCCAGACCGACCTGGTGGATGAAGGGATGGAGGGTCTCCGGCTCGCGTCGGGCGGGCGGTACGATCTGGTGGTGCTGGACCTCCGGCTGCCGGGGATGAATGGTCTCGAGGTGCTCCGGACGCTGCGCGACCGCGGCCTCACCACGCCCATCCTGGTGCTCACCGCCCAGGACGCGGTGGACTTCAAGGTGCAGGCGCTCCGGTCCGGCGCGGACGACTATGTCACCAAGCCGTTCGCCTTCGAGGAGCTGCTCGCGCGAGTGGAGGCGCTGGGACGGCGCCCGCAGGCGATCCGGGATCCCCTCCTCCGAGTGGGCGATCTCGAGCTCGACACCGCGACCCGCGAGGTGCGCCGGGCGGGCGAGCGGATCGACCTCACGCCCAAGGAGTACACGGTGCTGGAGTATCTCATGCGCCACAGCGGCCGGGTCATGTCCCGCACGCTGATCACCGAGTATGCGTGGGACTACCACTTCGATCCCGGAACCAACATCGTCGACGTCGTGATCAACCGGCTTCGCAAGAAGGTCGATTCTGGCCACGCGCAGAAGCTGGTGCACACCGTGCGCGGCGTCGGGTACGTCGTGAGGGTGTGACATGCGGACGATCCGGCAGCGGCTGACCCTGTGGTACACGGTCGCGCTCGGGATCACGATCGCGGCCTTCGGCACCCTGCTGTATCTCGAGCGCCGGCAGTCCAGCCTGCGGGAGCTGGACCAGCGGCTCGGCCTCGAGGCGGATCTGGCCAATCGCTGGCTCAGCGAGTCGTACAACGTGCTGGGCCGCATCGTTACGACAACGGGGTCGAGTCCGTCCCTCGACCCGGGCATCAGCGCCTACCTCGAGGCGGTGCGCGACTACGTGGTGGTGGTCGACACCAACGGCAGCGTGCTCGCGCTGTCCGAAGCGGCCCGCGCGCTCAACGCGGACGCACTCCAGCGGCTCACCGCACCCGTCGACTCGCTCCGGCTGCCCAAGCGCGCCGGGACCATCAACCTCGGCCCGGGGGTCGGCGCGCTGCGCTGGCTCGCCGTGCGGGTCGAGGCCGCGGGCCCGGAGATCGGCGGGCTCCTGGTGGCCACGCCGACCAGCCAGATCGCCTTTGGTCCCGCCGAGCTGCTCCGCTCGATGCTCATCATCGCGCCGATCATCCTGCTCGCCTCCGCGCTGATGGGGTATTGGCTCGCCGGCACGTTCCTCCGTCCCGTGCAGGGCATCATGGACGAGATCGATGCCATCTCGGACGGCCGGAGCCTGCACCGCCGCCTCGCCGTTCCCATGTCGGGCGACGAGATGGCCCGGCTCACGCTCACCGTGAACCGCATGCTGGCGCGCCTGGAGGAAAGCTTCGGGAGCCTGCATCGCTTCACCGCGGACGCGAGCCACGAGCTCAAGACCCCGCTCATGGTGCTGCGGGCCGGCGTCGAGCGGGCGTTGGTCCATCCTGGCGTCCCGGCCGAGATCCTCCAGTCGCTGGACGAGACGCTGGCACAGATCAACGAGATGACCGAGCTGGTCGAGAGCCTCCTCACGCTGGCCCGCGCGGACGAGGGGCGCGCACCGCTCGCGGTCGAGGAGTCGGACCTGCGCGACCTGCTTGGCGACGTGGTCGAGACGGCCGGGATGCTGGGCGAGAACTCGGGCGTCACGGTGACCAGCACCATGCCGGAGCACCCGGTGCGGATGGCCGTCGACCGGCACCGGATCCGGGAGATGCTGCTCAACCTCGTCACCAACGCGATCAAATACACGCCCCAGGGCGGGACCATCGACCTCTCGCTGGCCGAGCAGGACGGAGCCGTGAGCATTACCGTCCGGGACACCGGCATCGGCATCGCGCCCGGTGATCTACCTCACATTTTCGACCGCTTCTGGCGAGCCGATCCGGCGCGATCACGCACGGGTGACCGGCCCGGAACCGGGCTCGGCCTCGCGATCACCAAGTGGATCGCCGAG
>DATEJD010000441.1:0-3811 GCA_035278325.1 Gemmatimonadales bacterium
AGGGCGCTTCAGGTGCCCGATTCGCTGCCGGCCACGCTGCTCACCCGCCGGCCCGACGTGCTGGCAGCGGAGCGGGCCTACGCGGCTGCCACCGCCCGCATCGGCGTGGCGCAGGCGGCGCGGCTTCCCACCTTTTCTATCACCGCGTCATACGGCAGCCAGGCCACCACGGGCGGCGATCTGTTCAAGTCGAACACCGAGATCTACCAGGCGCTGGCCGGGGTCTCGGTGCCGCTGTTCACCGGCGGGCAGCTGTCGAACGAAAAGCGGGCGGCGGAGGCGCGGGCCGAGCAGGCGCGGAACCAGTACGAGCAGAGCGTGCTGGTGGCGCTCCGGGAGGCGAGCGACGCGCTGGTGGGCGTGCGCACCGCGCGCGATCAGGTGGCGGCGCAGCAGACACAGGCGCAGGCGCTTCGCCAGGCGCTCCGGCTGGCGGAGCTCCGGTATCAGACGGGCATCTCGAATTATCTGGAGGTGCTGGAGGCGCAGCGGAGCCTGTTCGACGCGGAGCTGGCGCTCAGTCAGGCGCAGCTGGGGCAGCTCTCGGCGGCGGTGGTGCTGTATCGGGCGCTGGGGGGGAGCTGGCCGGGCAGCACCGTGGAGCAGCGGTAGGGGTCAGGGCTCGCGCGGGGAGTCACCCTGAGCCCGAGCGCAGCGAGGGGGAAGGGGGCATGAGCCGACGCATGCCCCCTTCGCTTCGCTCAGGATGACTCCACCCACACAGGATGACTCCGCCCACACAGGCCCTCAGATCTCCACGACAAGGCTCCGGCACACCTGCGCTCCCACTTCGCAGACGCTGGCGCGCAGCGTTCCGTGCACGGCATCGTGCCTCCCCGTGAGCAGCGCCGAGGGCGGCTCGGCGAAGTAGGCGGAGTCGGCCGTGAGCCGGCCCGCTCCGAAGCGAACGACCGAGCGGTCGGTCAGCTCGAGCGCGGGCACGACGCGGGCGTTGATCTTGAGGTTGGGCGCCGCGTGGAGGGTGAGCCGCGTGTCGGCACCCGCGGGCGCGGCCGCAACGCGGAGCGGAGCCTCATCGCGCGAGGTGCCGCTGCAGCCGGCGAGGCTGCCCGAGGCGGCTGCGAGACCGACCGCCGCGAGCGCAAGGAGACCGACCCCGGAGCGAGCGCTGCGACCATCGCCGGACAGCGCAACTAGGCGACTTGCCATCCGACGAATGCCCGCGGTCCGACCGGGTCGACTCCCCCCGGCTCGACTCTTCCCTGCTCGACTCCCGATCACTCCGCCAGCAGCTCGCGAATCCGCTCGTCCCACGTGCGGTAACTCCCATCGTTCAGATGAAATTCGCCGTAGCCCTCGTACCGGATGTTCCCCCGCTTGTCGATGAGCACGAAGCTGGGCCAGTAGCGGATGTTGTACAGGTCCCAGGTCTTCGAGTCGTTGTCCTGCGCGACGGGGTACTCGATCCCGTACTTCTGAAGCGCGCGCGCGACGTTGCCCTTGTCGTGCTCGCCGGCGTAAGGCGGAAACTCGGGTGTGTGGATCCCGATCACCGTGAGGCCCTGGCCGCGGTAGCGCCGGTCGAAGTCTACCAGGGACGGCACCGTGTTGGTGCAGTTATAGCACGTGAACACCCAGAAGTTGAGCAGCACCACCCGGCCCTTGAGCTCGCTCAGCGCGAGGGGGTGGTCGGCGTTGAGCCAGCTCGCGTTGGTCCAGGCGGGCGCCGGGGCGGGCATTCTCGACGGCGCGTTGAGGAGTGGGACTTGGGGCCCCGCCTGGGCCCGGGCGCTCGACTCGAGGGCGGCGCCGGCGGCAATGGCTGCGGCCAGGGAGGACAGGAAGAGGAGGCTGAACCGGCTCATGAGCGGCTCGCGAAATGGACACCGGGTAAACGCCGCGGCCGGCCGAGCGGTTCTCGTCCCGAGCCCCGAAAACCGGGGTTGGCCACCCCGGGCACCCGGCGTATATTCCGCCCCCGCGGCCAGGTAGCTCAGTTGGTAGAGCAGCGGACTGAAAATCCGCGTGTCGGGGGTTCGATTCCCTCTCTGGCCATTTCATAGACCAGCTCCCGAGACCAGCTCCTACTATGAGGGCCCGGCCAGTCGCCGGGCCTTTCGCGTACCCAGTAGTCTCTAGGGGACACCACCCGCGTACCCGCCGCCGGTTGTCGCGCATCCGAGGAGCACGTATCATGGGCCAGCGCCTCGCTGAAGGCGCGCCCATGCTCGGCTCCCTCCTCGCGCTCGCTCTCTCGTTCACCGCGCCCGCTCGCGCCGACAGCGCCGAGCCGGCGAGGGCCGTGGTCCGCCAGGCAATCCACGCGGTCGAGGGCGACAGCGCCGCGGCCCTCCGCGCGCGCTGGATGGTACGCCTGGCCCGCAACGGCGCCGATCGCCCCGCCCGCCTCGGGCTCGCGTCGCTGGCGCGCCTGACCTACGACTATTCCGCCGCCGACCGACTCTACCCCCAGCTGTTCGCCGCCGACTCGCTCCATCCCGACGACTACGCCGCCTATGCCCGGCTCGGGAAGGCGTGGTCGCTCGAGGAGCGCGGCCAGAGCGACGCCGCCGCCCAGGAATTCGTCCGCGCCCGCCACGCGGCGCACACCGTGAGTGACTCCGCCGCCGAGGCGGAGGCCATGATCGGCCTTGCCTTCGCCAGCGGCGCCGTCAGCGGGGTGGCGGCCACCAAGGCGATCCTCGACTCGGCCGGGTCCCTGATCCCGGCGGGGGCGCTGGATCTTCAGGCCGAGCGCGGCTGGCGCCGGGCCATGGCTCGGGCGCTCCTTCCCGACTCGGGGGCGACAGCCGAGGCCTTCGCGAGCGTCGAGCTCGCCCGCCGCTCCGGCGAGCTTCGAACCCAGGCGCAGGCGTACCGCGGCCTCGGCCGGGTCCTCGACTGGCGGAGCCGTGACGACTCGGCGCTCGCTGCCTTCGCTCAAGCGGAACGGCTGTTCCGGCAGGCGCGCGACCGGAGCTGGCTCGCCGTCACCTTCGCGAACCAGGCCAACCTGCTCAGGAAGCGCGGTGACCTCGGGGCCGCGTTGGCCGCCCTCCGGCAGAGCTCCGCCGAGGGGGAGGCGTCGCACAATCTCTGGGCCGTGAGCAGCGCGCAGACCGGGCTGGGCGTGATCGCCTTGCAGCTCGACGATTTCGCGGCCGCCTCCGCGCACCTCAACCGTGCCGTCACGATGTTCGAAGCCCAGGGCGACCGCTCCAGCGCGATGAACGCGGGCAAGTTCCTGGCGCTGATCGCGCTGGCCGACGGCGACGTGGCTCAAGCGCGGAAGCGAACCCTCGACGCGCTGGCGTTCTACCAGGGCACCGGCGAGACGCTGGATCAGTTCGGCGCCGACCAGATGCTCGCCACCATCGCGATACGCGAGCGCGCTTGGCCGGCGGCCAAGCGGGCCCTGGCCGATGCCCGGGGCCTGCTGCCCAAGCTCGAGGGACCGCGCTGGCGGGCCTACCTCGCGTACGACGAGGGACGGCTCGCGCTGGCCCGCGGCGATTGGACCGCGGCCGGGCGAGCCTTCCGTGGCTACCTCGGGACCATCGACAGCACGCAGCACATCTCGCGGTACGACGCCCGGCTGCGGCTGGCGGACGCGTACGCCCAGCAGCACGACCTCGCGGCCGCGGAGCGGGAGGCGCTCGCCGCGTGGGACGACCTGGAGCGCTGGCGTGCGACGCTCACCGACCGCGAGCTCATCGTGCTCGCGTATCAGGCGGCGAGCAGCGAGAACCAAGTGTCGCCCGAGGCGGTGAGCGAGCAGCGGGCGAGCGTGGCCCGGGTGCTGGCCGCGCTCGCCGCCGGCGGCCGGGCGGCTCGGGCCTTCGAGCTGGCC
>DATEJD010000442.1:0-3794 GCA_035278325.1 Gemmatimonadales bacterium
GGGGGGCCAGCGACTCGGGCGCGGCGATGTTCCGGAGGGCCTGCACGGCCGGCTCGGCCAGCACCGAGTCGGGCACGAGGGCCATGAGCGGGCCCACCGCCTCGGGCGCGCCGATGGCGCCGAGCGCGTTGATGGCGGCGAGCTGCAGCCACAGCTCGCCGTCCACCAGCTTGAGCAGCGCGGGCACCGCCTCGCGTACCCGGAGCTGGCCCACCGCCTCGATGGCGGCCTGGGCGACGTTAGGCTCGCCGTGATGGAGCAGCGGCAGAATGGACCGGCCGGCGGGCGCGTAGCCGATGCGGGCCAGGGTCTGGAGCGCGAACATGACCAGCTCGGGATCCGGGTCGCCGAGCATCACGGTGAGGTGCGGCACCGCGTACGGCCCCTGGCGCTCGAGCGCGCTCAGGCCCGCGTTCCGGCGCACGGCGTTCTCGGAGTCGGCCACCATGGCGCCCAGCACCGCGGGCTCGATGTAACGGGCGGCCAGCCGAATGGCGCGCTCCCGGACCGGCACCGATTCATCTTCCAGCGCCAGGAGAATGGCCCGCTCGCGATCGGGGCTCCGCGCCGCCGCGTCGAGCGCGGTCAGTCGTTCGGTGGGTGTCGTCATCTCGCTCTCAGACCTGGAACACGGCCACGCGCTGGCGCAGGGCGTCGGATTCGCCGGCGAGGTTCTTGGCCGCGCCGGTCATCTGCTCGACCGCGACCAGGTTCTGGCGTGACACCACGGCGATCGCCTCCACCGCCTTCACCACCATCTCGCCCCCGCGCCGCTGCTCGGCCACCGCCTCCGACATCTGATGGGTGAGCTGGTTCATCTTCTGCGCGGCCGCGTTGATCTCCTGCGCGCCGGCCGCGTTCTCGGAGATGGCGCCGGCGATGTGCCGCGCCAGCGTGGCCATCTCGCTCACGGTGCCGAGCACGCTCCGGGCATCGGCGGCCTGGGCGTCGGCCGCGCGCGCGGCGTCGGCCACGAGCGCGGAGGTGGTGCCGATCGACTCCACGATGCCGCTCAGGACCTGCCCCATGAGCGCCACCGCGTGGTGGGTGTCCTTCTGCACCGTCTCGATCACCGTGCCGATCTCCTGGGTCGCCTGCACCGACCGCTCGGCCAGCCGGCGCACCTCGTCGGCCACCACGGCGAAGCCCTTCCCGGCCTCGCCGGCTCGCGCGGCCTCGATGGCGGCATTCAGCGCCAGCAGGTTGGTCTGGTCGGCGATGCCTTCGATGACCTTCACGATCTTGCCGATCTCGTCCGAGCGCTCGCCGATCGACCCGATGGCCTCCTGCAGCCGCTCGCCGTTACGGCGGGACTCTTCGACCGACTGCTGGCTCACCTGATCCACCTCGTGCACCCGCGCGGCGATGGCGCCGACGTTCTCGATCATCGTGGTGAGCGTGCCGGTCGCGCGCTCGACCGCGCTCAGCAGGATCTCGCCGTTCTGGGCGGTCTGGGACAGCGTGGCGCTCATCTGCTGGATGGACGCGGAGGTCTGGTCCACGTTGGCGGCCAGCGCCTCGGCGCTCCGGGCCAGATGCTGCATCTGCGAGGCGATCTCGACCATGGTCGACGAGGTCTCCTCGGTCGAGCTGCTCTGCATCTCCGCACCCTTGGCCATCTGGGTCGAATTGGCCGAGATCTCCTCGGCGGAGCTGGCCACGGTGCGGGAGGAGACCGCGATCTGGGTCGCGATCTCGCGCAGGTTCTTCACCATCTGGCGCATCGAGTGCTCGAGCCAGCCGATCTCGTCGCGCGAGCGGCTCCGGATGTCGGCCGTCAGGTCGCCCTTGGACACCTGCTCGGCCAGGATGCCGAGGTTGGTGAGCGGATCGGCGATGAGCCGGGCGAGCGCCAGCGCGAGCGCCACGCCCAGGCCAATGGTGACACCGAGCAGCATGAGGATCGCGCTCCGCGAGTCGTCCACGATCCGCTCCGCGCCGGCCAGGTCGCCGTTCGCGAGGTTGGCCATCTGCCCCAGCCCGTGCAGCGCGCGCCAGCCCAGCAGCGCGGTGAGCGCGAGCACCAGGCCGAAGCCCGTCAGGATCTTCCGCCGGATGGTCCAGTCCTTGATGACCTGCGAAAAGCTCTGCATCGTCGCACCCATGGGTGAGAGAGCTACTCGGTCGGCGCGAGCGCCTTCTCGAGATCGAGGAGAATGATGAGCCGGGACTGCCAGCGGGCGACGCCGGTGACGTAGTCCGATTCGCCCGAGAGCACCTCTTCGGGTGCCGGCGCCACGCTCGCGTGCGGCACCTTGGTCACCTGCGAGACCGCGTCCACCAGGAGTCCCAGCACCCGGCCGCGGACCTCAACCACGACGATCCGCGAGCGAGCCGTGAGCTCCGCCGGCGGGAGGCCGAGCCGGGAGCGAAGCTCCACGACGGCCAGAATGCGACCTCTGAGGTTGGCCACCCCACGCACGTGCGCCGGCGCCTGCGGCACCCGGGTGATATCGGAGACCCGGATGACCTCGCGCACCTGGGTGACGGGAATCCCGAACTCCTCGCGGTCCACGGCGAAGGTGAGGAGGTGGAGCTCGGGTCCGGGGGCGGGCGCCGCCTCCGCCACCGCGCGGGCCTCCATCGCGTCGGCAAAGCCGAGCAGCGCCTCCGACCCGCGCGCGTTGTCAACCGGCACGTCGGCCTCCTTCGAGAATGCGGACCGCATCGAGAATGCAGGCCACCCGGCCGTCACCGAGAATGGTGGTCCCCGACACCACGTCGGGCCGCCCCAGCTCTGGATCGAGCCCCTTCACCACCACGTCCTGGTGACCCACCAGCCGGTCGACCATGAGTCCCCGCCGCTTCCCGCCGGCGGCCATGACCACGTAGAAGCGCCGCGGCGCGGAGCGCGCTCGATCGGTGCCGAGGACCGTGCCGCCATCGGCTACGTGGATCAGGTCGCCGCGCCACTGGGCCACGCCGCGGTGGTTGATCTGGCGGATGGCCTCAGGCTCGGCGCGCACCGTCTCGGCCACGTGGGCCAGCGGCAGCGCGTATCGCTCCTGGTCGATCTCGACGATGAGCGAGCGCACGATCGCGAGCGTCACCGGCAGGCTCAGCGTGAACGCCGTCCCCTGCCCCGCCACCGTCTCCACGTCGATCGTGCCGCCCAGCGCGTGGATCGCGCCCGCCACGACGTCGAGCCCCACCCCACGGCCGGCCAGCGTCGAGACCCGCTCGGCGGTCGTGAGCCCCGGCAGGAAGATCAGGCTGCGGAGCGGGAGATCGTCGCCGCTCCTCCCCTCGGCGCCGAGCGCCTCGGCCTTCTTCCGAATGGCCTGCTCGTCGAGGCCGCGGCCGTCGTCGCTCAGCCGAATCACCACCCGGCCGGCCTGCGGCGCCGCTTCCAGCCGTACGGTCCCTTCCTCGGGCTTGCCGGCGCGGCGGCGCGTGTCGGAGGGCTCGATGCCGTGCACGATCGCGTTGGTGACCAGGTGGACCAGCGGCTCGCTCAGTCGATCCAGCACCGCCTTGTCGAGCGGGGTCTCGCCGCCGGTCTGCAGCAGCCGCACCCGCTTCCCCTCGGCCTCCGCGGTGTCGCGCACCATCCGCGGGAACCGGCCGAACACCGTGGCAATGGGGAGCAGGCGGGTCTCCATCAGCGTGGATTCCAGCCGCTTGAGCGTCTTCTGGAGGGCGACGACCGTCTGATCCAACCGGTCCAGCTCGTCGCTCGCCCCGGCGCGCCGGGCCACTTCGCGGTATGCCTCCGCCAGGGCGGCGTGCTGGATCAGCCCCTCGCCCAGGACCTCGAGCATCGCGTCGAGCCGGCGGAAATCCACCCGCACCCC
>DATEJD010000443.1:0-2628 GCA_035278325.1 Gemmatimonadales bacterium
GTCGTCTACCTCGAGCAGCTTGACCTGCACGATGTCGCCCTTCTTGACCACGTCCTCGGTCTTCTCGGTGCGGCCGTGCTGGAGCTCGCTGATGTGGAGCAGTCCCTCGACCCCGGGCAGGATCTCGACGAACGCGCCGAACGCGGTCGTGCTCTTGACCGGCCCCTCGTAGGTCCGGCCCACCTCGGGCTCGGTCGTGATGGCGGCGACCATCGCCCGGGCCTTCTCGCCCGCCTCGCCGCCCACGGCGGAGATGGTGACCAGCCCGCTGTCCTCGATGTTGATCTTGGCGCCGGTGGCGTCCTGAATTCCGCGGATGGTCTTGCCCTTGGGCCCGATCACGTCGCCGATCTTGTCCGGCTTGATCTGCATGGTGAAGATGCGCGGCGCGTACTTGGACAGCTCGGTGCGCGGCCCGGGCAACACCTTGGCCATTTCCTTGAGGATAAAGAGCCGGCCCTTCCGGGCCTTCTCGAGTGCCTGCTCCATGATCTTGAGATCCAGGCCCTCGATCTTGATGTCCATCTGGATGGAGGTAATCCCCTTCTCCGTGCCGGCGACCTTGAAGTCCATATCGCCCAGGTGGTCCTCCGAGCCCAGAATGTCGGTGAGCACGGCGACCTTGTCGCCTTCCTTGATGAGGCCCATCGCCACGCCGGCGCAGGGAGCCTGCATCGGCACACCGGCATCCATGAGCGCCAGCGACCCGCCGCACACGGTGGCCATCGAGCTCGAGCCGTTGGACTCGAGGATCTCGCTGACCACCCGGAGCGTGTAGGGAAAGTCCTCGTAGTGCGGCAGCAGCGGCTGGAGCGCCCGCTCCGCCAGCGCGCCGTGACCGATCTCGCGGCGGCTGGTGCCGCGGATCATCTTGACCTCGCCGGTCGAGAACGGCGGGAAGTTGTAGTGCAGCATGAACGACTTGGTGGTCTCGCCGGCCACGTCGATGCTGTCGATCCGCTGCTCGTCGTCGGCGGTGCCGAGCGTGACCGAGACTAGCGCCTGCGTCTCGCCCCGCTGGAACAGCGCCGAGCCGTGGGTGCGCGGCAGCACGCCGGTCTCGATCGAGATCGGCCGGATGGTGTCGAGGTCGCGGCCGTCCACCCGCTCGCCCTTCTCGAGCACCTGCTTCCGCATGACCCGGTACTCGATATCCTCGAGCTCGGTCGCGATGTCCCGCCCCTTCTCGGGGAACTGCTCGGCCAGGGTCGTCACGGTCTGCTCGCGCACCTGCCGGGCTGCCTCGGCGCGGCCGGCCTTGTCCTTGGCGTTGATCGCCTGGGCCATCTGTGTCTCGGCGAGCTCGCGGACCTTGGCCTGGAGCACCGGATCGGACGCCGCCTTGGCCCATTGGAGCTTCGGCTTGGCGCCGGCCTTGTCGATGAGCTGCTTCTCGATGCCGATGACGTCGCGGATGCCCTTCTGGGCCACCTTGAGCGCCTCGAGCATCTCCGCCTCGGAGACTTCCAACGAGCCACCCTCGACCATCACGATCGAGTCGGCGGAGCCGCTCACGACGAGGTCGATGGTGGAGAACTCGAGCTGCTGGAACGTCGGATTGAGGATCCAGTTGCCCTCCACCCGGCCCACTCGCACCGCGGCCAGCGGCCCGTTCCACGGCACCGACGACAGGCTCAACGCGGTCGACGCGGCCACGACGCCGAGCGTGTCGGCATCGTTCTCCTGGTCGGCCGAGAGGACCGTCACAAAGACCTGGACCTCGTTCTTGAATCCCTCGGGGAAGAGCGGTCGGATCGAGCGGTCGATGATGCGCCCGGCCAGGATCTCGTCGTCGGACGGCCGACCCTCACGCTTGAGGAACCCGCCCGGGATCTTGCCGGCGGCGTAGGTCTTCTCGCGGTATTCGACGGTGAGGGGGAAGAACGGGAGGGCGGAAACGTTGGGCGATACGGTCACGGCGGCCAGCACCATCGTGTCGCCGAAGCGGATCACGGCGGAGCCTGCGGCCTGCTTGGCCAGCCGCCCGGTTTCCAGTGTGAGTGGACGTCCGGCGAACTGGGTCTCGATCCGTTGTGCGGTCACTGCCTTCTCTCTCTCTGATCTCGGGTTTCTTTGCTGCGTGAATGACACACCAAAGCCGAGAGGGCGTCCCGATGTCGATCAGGACGCCCCCTGCGGCGCAACGGATTTAGTGACGGAGTCCGAGCTGCTCGATGAGCGACCGGTAGGTCTCGAGGTCGCTGCGCTTGAGGTAGGTCAGCAGCCGGCGGCGGGTGCCGACCATCTTGAGGAGGCCGCGACGCCCGTGGTGATCCTTGGGGTGGGTGCGGAAATGCTCAGTGAGGGAGTTGATCCGCTCGGTGAGCAGGGCCACCTGCACCTTGGTGGACCCGGTATCGCCCGGGTGCGCCTGGTGCTTGGCCGTCACCGCCTGCTTGTCGAAGCTCATGCTGCCCAGATCCTCTGTCGTTGGCGTCGTAATCCGTTGTAGCACGGTAGAATAACGGAGGTTGGGCGGGGGAACAAGGGGAGGGTAGCGTGGCGGTGAGCGGGAACGAAGTCACCCTGAGCGAAGCGAAGGGGGCAGGAGCCGACGCATGCCCCCTTCGCTTCGCTCAGGGTGACTCCGCCACCTCCCGCTCACCGCGTACCGCCTTACCGCCCTAC
>DATEJD010000444.1:0-2120 GCA_035278325.1 Gemmatimonadales bacterium
GAACGGGAAGGCGAGCTGGTGTGTACTCGGCCGTTTCCCAGCATGCCGGTTGCGTTCTGGGACGATCCGGATGGATCGCGCTACCGAGCCGCGTACTTCGACCATTATCCCGGCGTCTGGCGCCACGGCGACTGGGCCCGGCTTACCCGGCACGACGGGCTGGTCATCCTGGGGCGGAGCGACGCCACCCTCAATCCGGGGGGTGTCCGGATCGGCACGGCTGAGATTTACCGGCAGGTCGAGGAGCTGCCCGAGATCCTGGAGAGCCTCGTGATCGGGCAGGACTGGGAGGGGGACGTCAGGGTGGTGCTGTTCGTCCGACTGCGCGAGGGGGCAATCCTGGATCAGGCTCTGGAAGACCGCATCCGACGCCGGATTCGCGAGCACGCGAGTCCCCACCACGTGCCGCGCAAGATTCTGCAGGTAGCGGACATTCCGCGGACCATCAGCGGCAAGATCACCGAGCTGGCCGTTCGGGACGTGGTCCACGGCCGCACCGTGAAAAATGTGGACGCGTTGGCCAATCCGGCCGCCCTGGACCTGTACCGGGACCTCGCGGCGCTCCGGACCTGACTCCAAACCCGCGAATATTGTGATCTATGACCTAGTCAGCCGGGGCGGCCGGGGGTAGTTTGTGGCCTCAGCATCAAGCTCGGCATAGTAGGCCCGCGGCTGACGAATATCGGCGACGACGCCCCGGCGGGCAGGGCCACGGTCGCCACTAGGAGAGATCATGAAAACTCTTTGGATCCTGGCGGCGGCTGCCACCTTCGCCGCCTGCCACAATCGGGCGAACGAGACCGGTGCGGCCCCGGAGCGGGGCGACACGACGACGGTCCGGTCCGATACCGCGATGGTGAAGTCCGACACCAGCAAGTTCAAGACGGACACCTCGACGATGAAGGCCGATACGTCGCATCAGACGGTCCCGGCCCAACCGCCGGCGGACACGACGGGCCGGACGGTGCCGTCGCCGAGCTACGACACGACCAGCACGACCGTGCCGCCCAGCGGCGGTGGCTATGACACTACCAGCACCAAGGCCCCGACTGCGCCGCCGGCCAACCCGGCGCCGTCGACCGGGACCACGACCGACAGCACCATGGTGCCGCCGGCCGGCGGCAACCCGTCGGACACCTCGACCTCGACCAACCCCAGCTCGAGCTCCGACACCAGCAGCTACCACAAGTAACGGCCGCATGGTTTCAGGATGAAGGCGAACGGCCCCGGCAGACGCCGGGGCCGTTTCGTGTTAGACTCTTGCCATGCCGACCCTGGTGACCCGGACCTACCTCGAGCTCCGCTCGCCCGACGAGCTGCGCGCCGCGCCGACGCCGCAGCCGACGCCCCGCATCGAGCGAGTCGGCGAGTGCCCGCCGTCGTTCTATCGCTACCTGTACACCGAGGTGGGTCGCGCCTTCCACTGGACCGACCGGCTGCGCTGGAGCGACGACACCATCCGCTCCCACCTCGCGACGCCGGGCCTCACACTCTGGCTGCTCAGCTGGGACGCCGCGCCGGCCGGGTACTTCGAGCTCAAGCCCCACGATGACGGCTCGATCGAGATCGCCTACTTCGGGCTCCTGCCCGAGTACTTCGGCCGAGGCTGGGGGAAGTATCTGCTGACCGAAGCCGTGCGCGAGGCGTGGCGGTCCGGTCCGTCGCGCGTGTGGCTCCATACCTGCACGCTGGATCACCCGGCCGCGCTCCCCAACTACCTGCAGCGCGGCTTCACGCCGGTTCGCGAAGAGCGCTACACCGTCGAGGCCTGACCCGGGCGGCCGAGGACGAACCGGCAGCGAGCGGCGTTCGCGCCGCAGTTTTGCACGCTGGGTGACCGGCATCACGGCGTCCAACCTCACAACAGCGTCTAGTGAGGGACGCGGCATCGATCGCAACCGCGAGCGGTGATCACCACCCGGTGATCGCCGCGATGCCGCGCCGTCAGCCACCTTGGCCCGCGATGTCCGCATGGATACCACAATTCACCATCGCTGGCTGCAGGCTGCGCTCGTGGCAACCCGGGCCGGCCGGAGCTGCCGCGCGGCGGCCGTGCTGGCGCTCGGAGCGCTTGCCGCCGCGGGTTGTCGGGAGCATGCCCCGCGCTCCACCGCGCTGGG
>DATEJD010000445.1:0-4538 GCA_035278325.1 Gemmatimonadales bacterium
TGGGGTGGCCGGGGTCGGCGCGGGGCTCGGCGGGGGCTCCATGGGAAGGGGATCCATCCAGCCGGACCCGGACCAGCCCATCTCCATATAATGAAGCTCGGCCATCTTCGCTTCCTCCGATCGCAGATGCCGCGCATACCATCGCGCGGAGACGCGCACGCGCCAGTGCTGGGTGGGGTGTCGCTCGATATAACATGCACATCTTGATGCCGTGTGCAAGGCTCGCGTGACTCAGGCACAGCCAGGTGAAAACCATGGGTGCGGCGATGGATGCGTGGCCGGTTGCGCCGGCCGGGTGCGGAGGCGGAATCGCGTCCTAACTCACGGTAGTACAATGAGTTGTAGCACCGTCGCAGGGCGACATCGTCGGCTACGGTGCGACCTCGCTCGCCGTGCGCTATAATTAGCGCAGCACTCCCCCTTTCCCGGACCTCACTGCCGGTGACATCTCTCAGACTGCCAACGGACGGCCGCGGGCACGGGCGTCCGCGACGGCTCGTCCGCCATGCGATCGCCTGCGCTGCCGCCGGCCTGCTCGGCGTCGCTCCCGTCTCCCTTGCAGCGCAGACGGTGAGCGAAGTCCAGGTTACCCCCGAGACCATGACGCTCGCGGTCGGGCAGAAGCAGCCGATCTTCGCCACCGCCTACGATCGTCAGGGCAATCTCATCGCCGCCGCCAAATTCACGTTCTGGAGCTCGGACACCTCGATCGCCAAGGTCTCGCGGGACGGTACCGTTCAAGGTGTCGCGGCGGGCCTGGCCAAGGTCGAGGCGCGCACCCAGGGGCGGCGGGCATCACTGGCGGTGCTGATCACCGGCGCCTCGGGCGGGGCGGGAGGCGCCAGCTCGCTCCTCACCCTCGAGCCCACCACCGCGATGCTGCTTCCCGGCGAGAGCGTGCTGATCACGCCACAGGCGGTGCACGAGGATGGATCGGCCACGGTGGTGCCCAAGGTGAGCTGGAAGTCGCTCAAGCCGGAGGTGGCCACCGTCGACAGCACCGGCCTCGTGCTGGCCGCGGCACCGGGCAAGAGCATCGTACAGGCCAGCGCGCCGGGCGGGCTCATGGCCACGCTTCCGGTCGAGGTCGAGCAGGCGGACATCGCGCTCCTGGGAGACCTGGACGCGCTGGGGCCCGAGGACGCCGAGACCCTGGTCGTGCGGGTGCCATCGCAGAACAACCGCCAGATCCGCACCGGCCTCCGATGGGAGTCCACCGACACGACGGTTGCCACGGTGGACTCCACCGGCGTGGTGACCGCGCACGCGCCCGGACGCACCGAGATCGTGATGCGCGGCTTGGGCCTCGAGCGGCGCGCGCCACTCTTGGTACACAAGCTGCCGGAGCGCCTGATCGTTTCCCCCAAGCCGACGGCCGATCCGCTGCTCATTCCGGTCCGGTCGGTCCGGCAGTTCAACGCCATCGCGCAAGGGTCGGACAGCGCGCCCATCCCCGAGGCCCGGATCAACTGGCAGGTGGGCGACAGTACGCGAGCCGGATTCGATCGGGCCAGCGGTACGCTCACCGCGCGAGACACGGGTGCCACCACCCTCACCGCCAACCTGCGCGGGTTCGAGGCGGTGGTGTGGCACCTCCAGATCGTGCCCGGGCTCCTGAGCCTCGACCGCAATCGCCTCGGGCTTCGCCCCGGTGAGCATGCGACGCTGACAGCCTCGCTCCGCGACGACGACAACAAGCTCATCGGCCCCGCCACCGTCGAGTGGAGCAGCGATCATCCGGAGGTCGCGGCGGTGAGCAACGGCGAGGTCCGGGGGACGAGCCCCGGGCACGCGGTGGTGACCGCCACCGCGCCATGGGGCAAGGCCGTGACCGCCGACGTGTTCGTCACCGCCGACCTGCTCGTGGCCTCGAACCGGAGCGGCGCATTCGGGATCTACCAGGTTCGTCCCGACAGCCCCGACACCCTGCTCCCGATCGCGCTGGACGGCGGGGCCACCCAGGCGGTGCGGTCCCCGGACCGGACCCGGCTCGCCTACAGCTCGACCAAGGCCGGCAGCGCTGACCTGTACGTGGCCGATGTCGATGGCCGGAACCCGCGCCGCGTCACTTCCGATCCCGGCGCGGAAACCCAGCCCGTGTGGACCCCGGACGGCACCCGCCTGGTCTACACCGCGGCGCCGGCTGGCGGGGTGACCCAGATCATGAGCGTGCGGGTCGATGGCACCGATCCGCGCCCGCTCACCGCCTCGACCACGGGCGGCAATACCGCGCCCGATGTCTCACCCGATGGCCGGCGGGTGGCGTTCGTCAGCACCCGCGACGGCAACCCGGAGATTTACGAGGTGGATGTCGAGGGCGGCGAGGCGCGCCGCCTCACCAAGACCGGCGACCGCGAAGCCAACCCGCGCTTCCTCCCCAACGGCGATCTCCTGTACGTCCTGGACAAGGGAAGCAAGGCGCGGCTCATGCGATTGGCCGCCGGCGCCTCTGCGGCGCCGCTGCCCGTGCTCGAGATCGATCAGCCCGTGGTCGCGCTCGATATTTCGCTCGATGGCGAGCGCATCGCCTACGTCGCGGGTAAGCTCGCCGAGGCCGGCAAGGGGAAGTCCCAGCTGTCGCTGCGGATCCAACCGCTGGCGCCGCGCAGCACGCCGGTGCTGGTGCCGCTGCACCCCGGCGAGCAGGTCCAGAGCCCGTCCTTCTGAGCGCGCGCCTCCGGTGAAGGCGCTGGCCCTCGACGGCGTCGGCGGGCTCGAGCATCTCGCCCTGCGCGACCTGCCCCGTCCCCAGCTCGACGACCCCGGCGACGCCCTGGTCCGGGTGCACGCCGCGGGGCTCAACCGACTCGATCTCTTCGTCACCGGCGGCCTGCCCGGCGTCGAGTACCGC
This sequence comes from Gemmatimonadales bacterium, assembly GCA_035278325.1. Classification (GTDB taxonomy): domain Bacteria; phylum Gemmatimonadota; class Gemmatimonadetes; order Gemmatimonadales; family GWC2-71-9; genus CAVVWJ01. Next base: position 2,852 of record DATEJD010000445.1, read on the forward strand.
TTTCCCCACATCGTGGGGTCGGACGGCGCGGGGATTGTGGAGGCAGTCGGGCCCGACGTGACGACCGTTCGTCCCGGCGACCGGGTCATGATCAACCCGGGCATTGCCTGCGGCAGGTGTCACGCCTGTCAGGCCGGCGAGGAATCGCTGTGCACTGCCTTTCGCGTGGTCGGCGAGCACCGGCCGGGCACGGCCGCTGAGTACGTGGTGGTGCCGGCCGTGAACCTCGCCCCGGTTCCACCGGACATGCCGTGGGCCCAGGCCGCTGCCTTCTCCCTTGCCACCCTCACCGCGTGGCACATGCTCACGACCCGCGCGGCCATCCGGCCGGGGGAGACGGTGCTGATCTGGGGCATCGGCGGCGGCGTGGCCCTGGCCGCGCTCCAGGTCGCCCGACATCTCGGCGCCCGGGTCATCGTCACCAGCGGATCCGACGCCAAGCTCGACACCGCTCGCCGGTACGGCGCGGACGCCGGGATCAACCACGCCACCCAGGACGTCGTGGCCGAGGTCCGGCGGCTCACCGACCGCCGGGGCGCGGACGTGGTGGTGGATAGCGTAGGACAGGCGCGCTGGCAGGATTCGCTCCGTGCCATGCGGCGGGGCGGCCGGCTGGTGATCTGCGGCGCCACCTCGGGGCCCATGATTGAGCTCGACCTCCGCCGGCTGTTTTGGCACCAGTGGAGCATCCTGGGCGCGACGCTGGGGACCCGTCGCGAGTACCAGGCGATCGTGGCGCTGGCCCACGAAGGCCGGCTCTGGCCGGTGGTGGATTCGACCGTGCCGCTGGATCGCGCGACCGAGGCGTTCGGCCGGCTCGAGCGCGGCGAGCAGACGGGGAAACTCGTGATCGAGGTGACCACGTGAACGAACTGTGGGAGCGACTCCGGGTCGGCGCCGACCAGATCGGCACCGTGATGCCCGCGCTGCTCGGCGCGGCCGTGATCCTGCTGACCGGCTACTTCCTGGCCCGCCAGATCCAGCGCTGGGCCGACGACACGCTCAAGCGCCTGGACTTCAACAAGGTCGCGGCCGCGGGCGGGCTGGACGAGGTGGTGGTCCGCACCGGCTCCCGTCTCGATCCGGTGCGCGCCCTGGCCAAGCTGATCTTCTGGCTGGTGATGCTGGTCGTGATCCTGCTCGCGAGCACCGCGCTCGGCCTCGAGAGCATCAATCAGATGTTCGGGACCATGCTCTCATTCATCCCGACGCTCATCGCCGGCATCGTGATCGTCATCCTCGGCATGATCCTGGGCGAGTTCGTGCGAGGGCTCATCCTGGCCTCGGCCGGCACCGTGTCCGGCGTGCCGACGGTGGCCAAGATCGCGAAGGGCGCGGTGGTGGTGATCGCCGTGTTCATGGCGCTGCAGCAGGTGGGCGTGGCGGAGGAGATCGTCACCGCGGCGTTCACACTTACCCTGGGCGCCGTGGCGCTGGCCGTGGGGCTCGCGTTTGGGCTCGGCAACCGCGACCTGGCCGGCGAGATCACCCGCCGTTGGTACGAAGAAGGCCGCCGCCGGGACCGCCGCCGCACCGACCGCCAGGGGCCGAACACGCCGCCGGGGGAGGAGCCGCCCATTCTTGACTGACGGTCGGATGGTCGGACGGAGTCACCCTGAACGAAGTGAAGGGGGCATGCTTTCGGGCATGCCCCCTTCGCTCCGCTCAGGGTGACTCCTCCCAACCC
>DATEJD010000446.1:0-3943 GCA_035278325.1 Gemmatimonadales bacterium
CATGCCCCCTTCGCTTCGCTCAGGGTGACTCCTACCGCCTCCTACCGCGTCGCCCCCGTTCCGGCCGAGACGCCCAGCTCCCGATAGAACGCAGCGTTGTTCACCGGCCGGCCGAGGAAGCGCTGGACCAGGCTGTCCGGCTCCTCGGTGCCGGAGGGCGCGAGGATCACGTCGCGATAGGCCCGGCCGGTTTGGGGGTTGAGGATGCCCTCCCGCTGGAACCGGCTGAACATGTCCTGCGCGTACACCTTGGCCCACAGATAGCTGTACACCCCCGCCTCGTACCCGCCCATGATGTGGCTGAAGCCCGACTCGGGCACCGTGCCGGTCGGTATCCGGAAGGGTACGAACTGCGGGAGCATCTGCAGGTAGGTGGTCGTGGGATTCACCCGCCGCGGCGAGGTGTGGAGTGTCATGTCGTAGGCCGCGAAGAAGACCTGTCGTCCCCAGTACACCCCATCGTTCAGGTGCTTGAGGTCCACGATCCGCTGGATCAGCGAGTCGGGGAGCGGCTGACCGGTCGCGGCGTGGTGCGAGATCCGCCGGAGAATCGCCGGCTGCCACATCCAGTTCTCCAGCATCTGGGATGGGGCCTCCACGAAATCCAGCCGGTCGTTGCTGGTGGTCGGGTACGGCGAGCGATCGAGCACCGCCGCCATCGCGTGCCCGAACTCATGGAACAGCGTGACCACCTCGTCGTGGGTCAGGAGCGACGGCCGTCCCGGCACCGGCAGCGACCAGTTGCCGACGATGGCCGTCCAGGCAAGCTGGCGCGAGCCGTCGGGCCGCTGGAACGTCGGGACCACGGTGAAATCGGCGAAGTGGCCGTACTTGTACGGCCGGGGATAGAGATCGAAGTAGAGCCGCCCCAGCGGGGCATCGGTCGCGGAGTCGACCACGGTGTAGCGCGACATGTCCGGCGCCCAGCCGTTGGCCGGGGTGACCGGCATGAATCGCAGACCCAGGAGATCGCCGTAGAGGCTCATGACTGCCGGCAGCACGAAGTCCACCGGGAAGTACTGCTTGACCTCGTCCTCCGACAGCGCGTAGCGGCTCTTCCTGAGACGCTCCTGGTAGTAGTAATAGTCCCACATCTCGAGCTGGCCGGTCAACCCATCCTTGCGCGCCAGCGGCCGGAGCGCAGCCACCTCCGTCAACGCCTTGCGCCGGAGCGGCGTCTTGAGGCTCGACAGGAGGGCGAAGACTCGATCGGGCGTCTTCGCCATCCTGGTGCTGACCTGATAGGCGCCCCAGTTGGGAAATCCGAGCAGTCGCGCCAAGGTATCGCGCACCGCGAGCGCCGAGTCCAGCCGCGCCGCGTTCGCCTCGCCGGCCCGCCGGTTGTAGGCGATGTAGAATCGCCTGCGCGCCGCCCGATCCGAGACCGACTGCATGAACGGCCCGAACGTGCTCTCATCCACCTTGACCGACGCGCTGTCACCCTCGCGGGTAAGCTGCGAGCGAAACTGGGGATCGAGATCGAGGGTGTCCCGCAGCGGAATGCGCACCCGGCTCGAGTCGCCGGCGAGCGCGATCGAAAAGTCCCGCTCGAGATCGGCGTGGCGCTGGAGCAGGCGCACGGTGCGCGCGCGGCCGGCCGAATCGAGCCCGGCGCCGGCCAGCCGGCCGGCCTCGACGTAGAGCTCCGCCAGCTGCCGATCGGCAGCGGTGATGGAATCATCGGTCGAGCGGAGCTCCTGCCGGGCCCGCTGGGCCAGCGCGTAGAGCCGGGCGTCGGCCGCGGTGGCCGCCTGAAAGTTGGCCACCAGCTGATCGCACGCGACCGCGGAATCGCGGGTGGCCGCGTCGGGTGAGAGCACCTGCAGCGCCCGCGGGAGTGCCGTGACCGACTGCAGGGCGGCATTGGCCTGCTCGATACGCTGGAGCGCCGCGAAGGCGCTCCCGCTGGGCGAAGACGAAGCGGTCAGCACCGCCTCGAGAGCCTGGTGGGCATTCGCGACTCCCTGCCGACAACGTCCGGCGATTGCGGGCGCGGGAAGGCGCCAGCTCTCAAGCGAATCGTCGGCGGTCATCGTCTGCTGCGCCTCGGCGGCATCGAGGGAGGCGATCAGTGCAACGGCGAGGAGGCCGGCCTGACGGACACGCTTGGAGACCGGGACAACGGACATGTGTAACCTCGGATCAACAACCGGGCTCAGTGGCCTCGGCCGGATTGGACCAGGACTCGCGCTACCGGACAATGTGGCGCCGTGCTCGGTTCGGCGGAAGCGAGGACGTCCCGGGAAGGCCCGGGAGTCACCCTGAGCGAAGCGAAGGGGGCATGGGTCGGGGCATGCCCCCTTCGCTTCGCTCAGGGTGACTCGCTCAGGCCCTCGCGGATTCGTGTGAACGCTGTACCTTGGACTTCCCCTCCTCAATCGAGCACCCCGATGCTCTTCAACATCACGACATTCACCTTCTTACATGTCGCCCTCAGTCTGGTCGGCCTCATCGCGGGGCCGGTGGTAGTTGGTGGACTGATGTCCGGCCGGCGGCTCGATGGCTGGACCGGCACCTTCCTGGTCACCACCTTCCTGACCAACCTGACCGGCTTCGGGTTTCCCTTCGTGAAGCTGCTGCCGTCTCACGTGCTGGGCATCATTTCGCTGATCTTGATTCCGGTGGTCATGTACGCCCTCTACATCAAACACCTCGAAGGCGGCTGGCGCCGGGTGTACGTCGTCGGGGCGGTGATGGCACTCTACTTCAACGCCTTCGTGCTGGTGGCCCAGCTGTTTCACCGGATCCCGGCGCTGATCGTGCTGGCCCCGAAGCAGAAGGAGCCGCCGTTCCAGATCGCGCAGCTGCTCCTGCTGGTGCTGTTCATCGTGCTCGGCCGGGCCGCCTGGCGCGGGTATGCCGTCGAGCCGGGCGCCATCGGCGCTCGGGCCGGTGCGAGCACGGCGCCGACGGTGGCGTAATCCGGCGCGGCGTGCGGGTGGAACGGCGAGCCGAGTCACCCTGAACGCAGTGAAGGGGGCATGACCGAACGCATGCCCCCTTCGCTTCGCTCAGGGTGACTCCTTTCCCGCTCACCGCCTAGGACGCACTCCCCTTATACAACGTCCCGTACATCACCATCCCCCGCCCCACCGCGGTCGTAATCAGCTCGGCCATGTACCCGGGCATGCCGCCCAGCTTGCCTTGCACCTCGCCGAGCGCCTTCCGCGGGTCGTCTCCCTGCTTCATGCCGGTGAACTTGTCCATCAGCCCCGTAGCGATGGCCTCCTGCACCCAGGGCTTGGTCTCCACGGTCGCGGTGGTGACCGCCGCGCGGCTGATGGCGCCGTCGGGGCCGAAGGTGAGCCCGATCTCGAGCGGCCCGTGCGGCGTGTCCACCTGCTGGAACAGCACCACGCCCACTGGTGCGCCGCTGTCTCCCTGGCCGAGGTAGAACTGCACGTCGGGGTCGTCAGGCGTGTAGTCGGCGTGCTGGCGGATGGCCGCCAGATCCTGCTTGCCGATGTCCACCGTGCGGACGAAGTACTGCCTGGCGCCCGCGAGGGTCTGGCGGATGTAGTCGGCGTGCTTGATGAGCACCACCTTCGGGCTCGGGTGCGCCGCGGCGCCGAGCACGATGGCGGCGAGCGCGAGGCCCAGGGCGCCGGCGGAACGTTTGAGCATGGTCATGAGAGCCTCTCCGTGGAACGTCCGGGCAGCACGGCCCGGACCGTCGAGTACAGGACGATGAGATAGACCAGGGACATGCCCCAGCCGGAGACGAGCGTGAGCCAGGCGAACCCGCCCAGCCCGAAGTTCATGAGCCACTGACCGGCGAAGTCGAGCGCGCCGGTGACGAACGCCGTCACGATCACGGTGTCGCGCCACCAGGGCGGCCAGTCGAGGCCCAGGATGATCAGCGTCAGCAGGCCGGCCACGATCGCATAGATCATGATGTGGATGTGGCTGTCCTGGACCAGCGTGTTGGTGTCCACCGTGTGCT
>DATEJD010000447.1:0-12484 GCA_035278325.1 Gemmatimonadales bacterium
GTTCTTTTGTGGCGTCTCGGCTCTCACCCCTTTGGATCTCGACCTCAGACTGCCGCGGCGGCCGCCTTCGGTGCTTTGGTGATCCGGTTACTCTTCAGGCACTGCGTGCACACCCGGATGCGCTTGGGCGCGCCCTCGACCAGCACCCGAACGGTCTGCAGATTCGGGTACCAGCGGCGCTTGGTGCGATTGTTGGCGTGGCTGACGTTGTTGCCGGTGACCGGCCCCTTGCCGCACACGGAGCAAACCCGGGCCATAGGCTCCTACCTTCGAGTGGGACAGACGGTCGGACAGTCGGGCGGTCAGACGGTCGGTCGGGTATGAAAGATTCCGATTGCTGGCCGGCGGGAGGCCGCCGGAAAGCCCGTAAACCTAACGGACAAAGGTCGATGAATCAACCTCCGGGGTCCGCCCATGCCTAAGGCGCTCATCACCGGAATTACCGGGCAGGATGGCTCCTATCTGGCGGAGCTGCTGCTGGGGAAGGGGTATGACGTCGTAGGCGTCGTGCGGCGGACCAGCCATCACAGCTACGAGCGGATCGAGCATCTGCTCGACCGGATCGAGGTGGTGGCCGCGGACCTGCTGGACCAGCACTCGCTCACGGTCGTGCTCCAGGAGACCCGGCCTGACGAGGTGTACAACCTCGCGGCCCAGTCCTACGTGCCTACCTCCTGGACCCAGCCGGTCCTCACCGGCGAGTTCACCGCGCTGGGCGTGACCCGGATCCTCGAGGCCATCCGACTGGTCCATCCCACGGCGCGGTTCTATCAGGCCAGCTCGTCCGAGATGTTCGGCAAGGTCACCGAGACGCCGCAGCGCGAGGGCACCGCGTTCTATCCCCGGTCGCCCTATGGGGTGGCCAAGGTGTACGGCCATTGGATCACGGTGAACTACCGCGAGTCGTACGGACTCTACGCGGTGAGCGGTATTCTCTTCAATCACGAGTCGCCTCGTCGGGGCATCGAGTTCGTGACCCGCAAGGTCACCGACGGGGTCGCCCGCATCAAGCTGGGCCTCGCGAACGAGCTGCGCATGGGCAACCTCGATTCTCGCCGTGACTGGGGATTCGCCGGCGACTACGTCGAGGCCATGTGGCGGATGCTGCAGCAGGACAAGCCGCAGGACTTCGTCGTCGGGAGCGGTGAGGCCCACAGCGTGCGCGAGCTGGTCGAGCTGGCCTTCGCGCACGTGGGGCTGGACTACCGCAAGTACGTCGTGAGCGACCCCAGGTACTATCGGCCCGCCGAAGTCGACGTGCTCCTGGCCGACCCGTCCAAGGCGCGGCGCGAGCTGGGCTGGTCGCCCAAGGTGGGCTTCGCCGATCTGGTGACGATGATGGTGGACGCCGACCTGGAACGGCTCGGCCTGGCCACGCCCCTGGCCGGGCGCACCGCGCGATGACGGACCACCCGTGAGAGTGCTCGTCACCGGTGCTGACGGATTCGTCGGGCGTCACCTGGTGCGGCACCTTCTTCAAGCGGGAGACGTGGTGGCGGCGGCGTGCCGGCCCGGGGCGCCGCCGGTGGATTGGAGCCGCGACGCCGCGGCAAGGCAGCCGGTGCAGGTGGTGCCGCTCGAGCTCACCGACGACGGGTCCGTCCGCGCCGCACTTGGCTGGCTGCCGGAGGCGGTGGTGCACCTCGCGGCCATCGCGTCGGTGCGGCAGGCGCAGGCCGATCCGGGGGCGGCGTGGGACGTGAACGCGTCGGGCACGGCAAGGCTGGTCGCGGCGGCGGCGGCGCTCAAGGAAGTGGCACAGGCCGATCCGGTGGTGCTGGTGGTCTCGTCTGGCGAGGTCTATGGCCCGGGGTCCGGCGCGGAGCGGCAGGAGACCGATCCGCTGCAGCCAATCTCGGCCTACGCGGCCAGCAAGGTCGGCGCCGAAGTGGCGGCCATGGAAGCGTGGCGTCGGACGGGTCTCCGGGTGGTGATCGCGCGGCCATTCGGACACACCGGCCCGGGACAGACGACGACGTACGTGGTGCCGTCCTGGATTGCGCGGATCAAGGCGGCGCGGCGCTCGGGCAGCACGCAGGTGACGGTGGGCAACCTGACGCCGGTGCGGGATCTGCTCGACGTGCGCGACGTGGTGGCCGCCTATCGGCTGCTGCTCCGCGACGGCCGCCCGGGCGAGGCCTACAACGTGGCCCGAGGTGAAGGCATCGCGCTGGCCGAGGTGTTCCGGCGGCTCGCGGCGGTGATGGGCGGCGCGGTCGAGCCGGTGACCGACCCCGTGCTCGCTCGTCGCGCCGACATTCCCCACCTGGTGGGGGATTCGACTAAACTCCGTCGCGCCACAGGATGGGCGCCGGCCATCTTACTCGAACAGACGCTCCAGGAACTGGTTGATGCCGAAGCGGACTGACCTCAAGACGATCCTTCTCATCGGCTCGGGACCCATCGTCATCGGACAGGGGGCCGAGTTCGACTACTCCGGAACCCAGGCGGTCCGGGCGCTCAAGGAAGAGGGGTATCGGGTCGTCCTGGTCAACTCGAATCCCGCCACCATCATGACCGACCCCGAGCTGGTCGATCGCACCTACATCGAGCCGGTGACGCCCGAATGGGTGGCCAAGGTGATCGAGCGCGAGCGGCCGGATGCGCTGCTGCCGACCATGGGTGGGCAGACCGCGCTCAACGTGGCGATGGCGCTCCAGCGTGACGGCACGCTCGAGCGGTACGGGGTCGAGCTCATCGGCGCCAACGAGCGGGCCATCCGCCTGGCCGAGGACCGCGAAGAGTTCGCGCAGGCCATGCGGCGGATCGGCCTGGCCACGCCGCAGGGGCGGACGGTACGGAGCATTGACGAGGCGCTGGAGGCGGTGGAAGAGACCGGCTACCCCGCCATCCTCCGTCCCTCGTTCACCCTCGGCGGCACCGGTGGCGGCATCGCGTACAATCTCGAGGAGTTCGAGACCCTGATCCGGCGCGGGCTCGAGCTCTCGCCGGTGGGCTCGGTGCTGGTGGAGCGCAGCATCATCGGCTGGAAGGAGTTCGAGCTCGAGGTCATGCGCGACGGCGCCGACAACGTCGTGATCGTGTGCTCCATCGAAAACCTCGATCCGATGGGCGTGCACACCGGCGACTCGATCACCGTCGCGCCCGCCATGACGCTCACCGACCGCGAGTATCAGGTCATGCGCGACGCGGCCATCCGGATCATCCGCGAGATCGGCGTGGCCGCGGGCGGCTGCAACATCCAGTTCGCGGTCGACCCCGCCACGGGCGAGCAGCTCGTGATCGAGATGAACCCGCGGGTGTCACGCTCGTCGGCGCTGGCGTCCAAGGCGACCGGGTTTCCCATCGCCCGCATCGGCACCAAGGTGGCGGTGGGCTACCGGCTGGATGAGCTGCCCAACGACATCACCAAAGTCACCCCCGCCTCGTTCGAGCCGGTGCTCGACTACGTGGTCGTCAAGATCCCGCGCTTCGCGTTCGAGAAGTTCCCGGCCGCCGATCCCACGCTTACGACCCAGATGAAGTCGGTGGGCGAGGCGATGGCCATCGGCCGCACCTTCAAGGAGGCGTTCCAGAAGGGCCTGAGGGGGCTGGAGGCGGATCGGACCGGCTGGGCGGTGGGCGCCACCCCGGCGGATGACCGGTTGCAGGATGAGTCGCTCGAGACGGTGCTGGCGTCGCTCCGGACCCCGACGCCCGAGCGGGTGTTCCAGATCAAGCGCGCACTCCGGCTCGGCGCGTCGGTCGAGGCCGTGGCCGAGCGCACCCGGATCGATCCCTGGTTCCTGCATCAGATGGTGGAGCTGCTCGGGGCGGAAAAGGAGTGGAGCGGGAGTCAAACGGGCGGACCGGTTACCCGCGCAGCAGGTGGTGACGGGCGGCTGGCCGGACGGTCAGGTGGTCGGGGGAACGCGCCGTCGGACGGCCGGAATGGCGGCGCATCCGGGGATGAGGACCGGCGTCTCCTGCTCCGCAAGATGAAGCGGCTGGGGTTCTCCGATCGGCAGCTGGGTGATCTGATCGGGGTGAGCGAGACGGAGATCCGCGCGGAGCGCCATCGGCTCGGCATCCGTCCCGCTTACAAGACGGTGGATACCTGTGCCGGCGAGTTTCCCTCGTCCACGCCGTATCTCTACTCCTCCTACGACGAGGAGAACGAGGCGCTCCCCGGCGGGAACCGTACCATCGTCATCCTGGGCAGCGGGCCCAACCGGATCGGCCAGGGGGTTGAGTTCGACTACTGCTGCGTCCGGGCGGCGATGGCGTTCCGGGAGATGGGCTACCGGACGGTGATGGTCAACTCGAATCCCGAGACCGTCTCGACCGACTTCGACATCTCCGATGCCCTGTACTTCGAGCCCCTCACGCTGGAGGACGTGCTCGAGATCGTGCACGTGGAGCAGCCGATGGGGGTCGTGGTCCAGCTCGGCGGCCAGACGCCGCTCCGGCTGGCGCGCGGGCTCGAGCGCGAAGGGGTGCGGATCCTCGGCACGTCCTCGGAAGCGATCGATCTCGCGGAGGACCGCGGCCGGTTCGAGGCTATCACGCGCGAGCTCGGCGTGGCCCAGCCACCCAGCGGCGTCGCGTTCTCGGTCGAGGAGGCCGTGGCGGTGGCCGCGCGGGTGGGGTATCCGGTGCTGGTCCGGCCATCCTACGTGCTCGGCGGGAGGGCAATGGAGATCGTCTACGACGACTCCTCGCTCCGGAGCTACTTCGCCCGGGCCGCGCGGGTGGCGCCCGAGCACCCGGTGCTCATCGACAGCTTCCTCGAGGACGCGTTCGAGGCCGACGTGGACGCGATCGCTGACGGCACCCGCTGCGTGATCGGCGGAGTGATGCAGCACATCGAGGACGCCGGTATCCACTCGGGCGACTCGGCCTGCGTCCTGCCGCCCTACCTCATCACCGAGCCCCAGGTGGAGGAGATGCGGCGCCACACCCGCGCCTTCGCGGAACGGCTCGGCGTGGTGGGCCTGCTCAACGTCCAGTACGCGATCAAGAACGGCATCGTGTACGTGCTCGAGGTGAATCCGCGCGCGTCTCGCACGGTGCCGTTCGTCTCCAAGACCACCGGCGTGCAGCTCGCGGGCCTGGCCGCGGCCATCATGACCGGAGCCACCCTCGACGACCTGGGCCTCCACGACGACGTCCTGCAGCCCTACGTGGCGGTCAAGGAAGCGGTGTTCCCTTTCAGCAAGCTCCAGGGCGTGGACCTGATCCTGGGGCCGGAGATGCGGTCCACGGGCGAGGTGATGGGCATCGCCGATTCGTTCGGGATGGCCTTCGCCAAGGCACAGATCTCGGCCGACGGCGCGCTGCCGCTCTCGGGCTCGATCTTCGTCACCGTGAACGACCACGACAAGGCGAACGTGGTTCCCATCGTGCGCCGGTTCCACGGGCTCGGCTTCCGGGTGGTGGCCACCGAAGGCACGGCGCGCTACCTCCGCGCGCGTGGCGTGCCCGCCGAACGGGTGCTCAAGGTACACGAGGGTCGTCCCAACGCGATCGACCTGCTGGTGTCGGGCCAGATCCAGCTCCTGATCAACACCCCGCTCGGCAAGCTCAGCCAGCAGGACGACTACGCCATCCGGCGCGCGGCGCTGCAGCATCGGGTGCCGTACACCACCACCCTGTCCGGTGCCTCCGCCGCCTGCGACGCGATCATTGCGCTCCGGAGCCGGGCCGGGGAAGTGCGGCCACTCCAGGAATGGCACGCGCTGGCGCGGGAGATGTCGCCCGAATGGACCGGGTGACCGCTCGCGACCCGGCGTTCGCCCAGGCGCTTCGAGCCAAGCTGCGCGGCGACGTCCGGGAAAACGAGACCCTGGCCCGATACTCCACCTACCGCATCGGCGGACCCGCCACGGTGGTGATCCCGGCTGTGGCCGAGGACGTGGCGACCGCGCTCCGCGCGGCCCACGAGGCGGGGGTGCCGTGGTTCGCCATCGGGCTCGGGTCCAATATCCTCCTGCCCGACCAGGGTCTCGATGCGCTGGTCATCCGGCTGGGGAAGGGCATGGACACGCTCGCCCAGGATGGGGAGCGCTGGACCATCGGCGCGGGCCTGCCGGCGCCGCTCGCCGCGCGCAAGACGGCGGCCGCCGGTTTCGCGGGCCTCCACATCTTCGTGGGGGTGCCGGGGACGGTGGGCGGGGGCGTGTACATGAATGCCGGATGCCACGGCGGCGACTGGTCGGAAGTGGTCGAGCAGGTGACCGTCATCGACGCGGCGGGCAACGATGCCACGCTGGGACGGAGCGAGGTGCCGTTCACCTACCGCTGGAGCGGGCTGGACGGACGGATCGTGGTGGGGACCACGGTTCGGCTCCGCGCCGAGCCCCAGCAGCAGCTCGACGAGCAGATCGCCGAGATGTTCGAGTGGCGGCAGCGGGGCACGCCGTTCAACCAGCCGTGCTGCGGCAGCGTGTTCAAGAACCCGTCGGGGCCGAGCTGGAAGCGGGAGGGTGGCCCGCGCACGGCCGGACAGCTGATCGAGGCGGCGGGGCTCAAGGGCGTGAGAGTCGGCGGGGCGCAGGTCTCGCCCGTGCACGCCAACTATTTCGTCAACACCGGCAATGCCACCGCGGCCGATGTGCGGGCGCTCATCGAGCGGGTCCAGATCGAGGTCGAGTCACGGTATCAGGTGCGGCTCGAGCCCGAGGTGAAGCTGATCGGCGGGCTCGGGGAGTATCTCAACGGCGGCGAGGTAAAGCCGGGAGCGGCTAGCGAGTCACCCTGAACGCAGTGAAGGGGGCATGCTCCAACGCATGGCCCCTTCGCTTCGCTCAGGGTGACTCTGCTCGGAACGCAGGCTCCTTGCTCGCCCTAACCCTAACAACGACGCATGGCAGATTACTTCGTCCACGAAAGCAGCTACATCGACGACGGCGCCGTCATCGGCCGGGGTACCAAGATCTGGCATTTCTGCCATGTCATGCCGGGCGCGGTCATTGGCGAGCGGTGTAATCTGGGTCAGAACGTGGTGGTGATGGGCGGTACCCGGCTGGGCGACAACGTGAAGGTGCAGAACAACGTCTCCATCTACGAGGGCGTGACCCTGGAGGACGACGTGTTCTGCGGCCCGAGCTGCGTCTTCACCAACGTGACCAACCCGCGCAGCCACGTCTCGCGGAAGTCCGAGTACCGGGCTACCCTGGTGCGCCGGGGCTCGACCATCGGCGCCAACGCGACCATCGTGTGCGGCATCACGCTGGGCGAGTACAGTTTCATCGGCGCCGGCGCGGTGGTCACGAGCGACGTCCCCGCGTTCGCCCTGATGGTTGGCGTGCCGGCTCGCCGGGTCGGCTGGATGTGTCAGTGCGGTGTGCGGCTGGTGCTGTCGAAGGACACCGTCACCTGCGCCGTGTGCGGGGCCCGCTATCAGGAGACCACCGGCGTTCTCCGCCAGATTGACCCCCCAGCCCCTCGCGTCTAAGTTACACGGCTGCCAAGGGTTCCACCTGTTTACCGCGTCCGCGGCCCGGCCGCCCGGCCGATCCGCGGACGCTTTCACATGGACGGGCCGGTGAACGTTCCGCTGCTGGACCTGGTCGCGCAGTACCGTGACATCAAGGAGGAGGTGCTCGAGGCCGTCATGGCGGTGATCGAGCGCCAGGGTTTCATCATGGGGCCGGAGGTCGGCCAGCTGGAGGCCGCGGTTGCCGCCCTGTCCAAGACCAAGCACGCCATCGGCTGCGCCAGCGGAACCGACGCGCTGCTGCTGCCGCTCAAGGCGCTGGACCTCAAGCCCGGCGACGAAGTCATCACGGTCCCGTTCACCTTCTTCGCGACGGCCGGCGCCGTCCACAACGCCGGCGGCACGCCGGTGTTCGTGGACATCGATCCGGCCACCTTCAACATCGATCCCTCGGCCGCCGAGGCCGCCATCACGCCGCGGACCCGCGCCATCGTCGCGGTGGACCTGTTCGGCCAGATGGCGCCGATGGAGGCGCTGGAGCCGCTGGCGGCCAAGCACGGTCTCGCGCTGATCGAGGACGCGGCCCAGTCGATCGGCGCGCGGCGCAAGATCGGCGGCACCTGGCGCATGGCCGGCGAGCTGGGCACCTGCGGCACGCTGTCGTTCTTTCCCAGCAAGAATCTGGGTGCCTATGGCGACGGCGGCATGATCGTCACCCAGGACGACGCCCTGGCGGAGCGCCTCCGGCGGCTCCGGCTCCACGGCGGCGCCCGGGCGTACTATCACGACGAGGTGGGCTTCAACAGCCGGCTCGACACGCTGCACGCGGCGGTGCTGCTCGCCAAGCTGCCCCATCTGGCCGACTGGAGCGCCGCCCGGGCCCGGAACGCGGCCCACTATACCGAGGCGTTCGGGGGCCATCCGGACATCTGCCCGCCCACCACGGATCCGGCCAACCAGCACATCTTCAACCAGTACACCATCCGGGTGCCCCGGCGGGACGAGCTGCAGGCGCACCTCAAGGCCAAGGGCATCGGCAACTCCATTTACTATCCGCTGTCGCTCCACCTGCAGCCCTGCTTCGCGCACCTGGGCTATCGCAAGGGAAGCCTGCCCCACTCCGAGACCGCCTCCGAGCAGGTGATCTCGCTCCCCGTCTATCCGGAGCTCAGCCTGGAGCAGCAGCAGACCGTGATCGACGCGGTGCTGGGGTTCTACGCATGAGCGTTGCCGGGGACCTGATCGCGCGGGCGGAGCGGCGCGATCTCCTGTTCGGTATCGTCGGGCTGGGCTACGTGGGGCTGCCCCTGGCCGTGGAGCTGGCCGAGGCGGGTTACCGGGTGCTGGGCTTCGACATACAGCCGAAGGTGGTGGACGGGCTCAACGCGCGGCACTCGCACGTCAAGGACGTCAGCGACGCGCAGCTCGCGGCCGTCGTCGACGCCGGCCGATTCAGCGCTACCACCGACATGGCGCGCCTGGCCGAGCCCGACGCCATCTCGATCTGCGTGCCGACGCCGCTGTCCAAGTTCAAGGATCCCGACGTCAGCTACATCGTCGCCGCCACCGAGGCCGTGAAGCGGACGCTCCGGCGCGGACAGGCGATCATCCTCGAGAGCACCACCTATCCGGGTACCACCCGGGAGATCCTGCTGCCCGCGCTCGAGAGCACCGGGCTCACGGTGGGCGAGGATTTCTTCCTCGCGTTCAGCCCCGAGCGGGTGGACCCGGGCAACCCGACCTACGGTACGCGCAATACTCCCAAAGTGGTCGGCGGCATCACGGCCGACTGCATCCGCGTGGCAATGGCGCTGTATCAACCCGCCATCGAGACCCTGGTGCCCGTCTCGACCACGGAGGCGGCCGAGCTGGTCAAGCTGCTCGAGAACACGTTCCGCAGCGTCAATATCGGGCTGGTGAACGAGATGGCCATCGTGTGCGACAAGCTCGGTGTCGATGTCTGGGAGGTGATCGAGGCCGCCGCCACCAAGCCGTTCGGCTTCATGAAGTTTCTCCCGGGTCCCGGGCTCGGCGGGCACTGCATTCCGATCGATCCTCACTATCTCGCCTGGAAGATGCGCGGGCTCAACTACAAGACCCGCTTCATCGATCTGGCCGGCGAGCTCAACACCGAGA
This sequence comes from Gemmatimonadales bacterium, assembly GCA_035278325.1. Taxonomy (GTDB): domain Bacteria; phylum Gemmatimonadota; class Gemmatimonadetes; order Gemmatimonadales; family GWC2-71-9; genus CAVVWJ01. The sequence continues at coordinate 9,515 of DATEJD010000447.1, forward strand.
TGCCCCTGTTCTGGGTCCGGAAGGTCTCCGAGGCGCTGAACGAGCAGGGGAAGGCGGTGCGGGGCGCCTCGGTCCTGGTGTTGGGCGTCGCCTACAAGCGTGACATCGATGACATCAGGGAAAGCCCCGCGCTGGACATCATCCGCCTGCTCGAGGGCCAGGGCGCGCGGGTCAGCTACCACGATCCCCACGTGCCGGTCTTCTCGGAAGATGGGCATGAGTTTCGCTCGGTGCCGCTCGATCCCGAGGCGGTCGCTGCAGCCGATTGCATCATGATCGTCACCGATCACTCGGCGATCGATTACCACATGATCCGGCGGAAGGCGAAGCTGGTGGTGGACACTCGTAACGCAATGCCGAAAGAGGACTGACATGCACGTGGCGGTGATCGGAAGCGGCTACGTCGGCCTGGTGGCCGGCGCCTGCCTGGCGGAGACGGGCAACGATGTGATCTGCGTGGACAAGGACGCGGACAAGATCGCGCGGCTTCAGAAGAACGAGATCCCGATCTATGAGCCGGGATTGGAGCCGATGATTCGTCGGAACCAGGCGGAAGGCCGCCTCACGTTTACCACCGACATCGGCGCGGCCGTCCGCTCGGCGCGGGTGGTGTTCATCGCGGTGGGCACGCCTCCCGGCGAGGACGGCTCGGCCGACCTGCAGCACGTGCTGGCGGTGGCCAAGGAGATCGGCCGCAACATGAACGACCATAAGGTCGTCGTGACCAAGTCCACGGTGCCCGTCGGCACCGCGGAAAAGGTGCGGGCGGCGGTGAGCGCCGAGACTAAGCAGGGCTTCGCAGTGTGCTCCAACCCCGAGTTTCTCAAGGAAGGCGCTGCGATCGAGGACTTCATGAAGCCCGACCGCGTCGTGATCGGGGTGGACAGCGACGAGGCCCAGGCCGTCATGGGCGAGCTGTACGCGCCGTTCACCCGCCAGGGCGGCGAGCGCATTCTGTTCATGGACATCGCGTCGGCGGAAGTCACCAAGTACGCGGCCAACGCCATGCTCGCCACCCGCATCTCGTTCATGAACCAGATGGCGGAGTTCTGCGAGCTGGTGGGCGCCGACGTCCACCATGTGCGGCGCGGCATCGGCTCCGACCAGCGGATCGGTCGGGCGTTCCTCTACCCCGGCCCCGGCTACGGGGGATCCTGCTTTCCCAAGGACGTGAAGGCGATCATCAAGACGGCCCAGTCGCTCGGCCTCTCCCTCGACGTGCTCAAGTCGGTGGAAGAGGTGAACGAAGCGCAGAAGCGGGTGGTGCTGCGGAAGACCCTCAAGTATCTGGGCCGGGACCTCGGTGGCAAGACCATCGGCATCTGGGGCCTCGCCTTCAAGGCCGAGACCGACGACATGCGGGAGAGCCCGACCATCCCGCTGATCGAGGGTCTCCTCGAGGCCGGTGCCCGGGTGCAGGCCCACGACCCCAAGGCCACCGACTCGGCGCGCACCATTTTCGGCGACCGCGTGATCTACACCGCCGACCCGTACAGCGCCGCCAACGGCGCCGACGCGCTGCTCATCATGACCGAGTGGCTGGTGTACCGGAACCCCGACTTCGAGCGGGTGCTGAAGCTGCTGCGCCGGCCGCTCCTGATCGACGGCCGCAACCTGTACGACCCGGCCCGGATGACCGCGCTGGGCTTCGAGTATCACGGCATAGGACGGGGACGCCGGTGACCCGCATCCTCGTCACAGGGGCCGCGGGGTTCATCGGGTCCCACCTCGTCGAGGCGTTGATTCGGCGTGGCGACGAGGTGGTGGGGATCGACAATTTCGACGCGTTCTATCCGCGGGCCATGAAGGAGCGGAACCTCCGCGAGATGGGCCGGTTGCCGGGGTTCGAGTTTCACGAGCAGGACATGCTCGACGTCCCGGCCCTGACGGCCCGACTCACGGCGGAGACGGTCATCGTGCACCTGGCCGCGAAGGCGGGCGTGCGTCCTTCCCTGGCCGATCCGGTCGGGTACGCGCAGGCCAACGTCACCGGCACCGCTGCCGTGCTGGAGGCCGCGCGCCGCGCTGGGGTGTCGCGAATCGCCTTGGGGTCGTCCTCGTCGGTGTACGGCGACAGCACACCGGTGCCGTTCCGCGAGGACGCGGTCGCGATGAAGCCGGTGTCGACGTACGCCGCCACCAAGCGCGCCGCCGAGCTCCTGCTCAGCGCCGTGGCGCCGATCTACGGCTTCCGGAGCACGGCGCTTCGGTTCTTTACCGTGTACGGCCCGCGGCAGCGTCCCGATCTGGCGATTCACGCCTTTGCCCGCCGCATGACCGCCGGCGAGCCCATCACGCTGTTCGGCGACGGCACCCAGGCCCGCGACTACACCTACTGCGACGACATCGTGGCGGGCGTGTGCGCGGCGGTCGATTGGACTGCCTCCGCGCCCGTTGGGATGGAGCCGTTCAACCTGGGCGGGAACCGCTCGATCCGCACCGGCGACATGGTGGCCGAGATCTCCAGGGCGCTCGGCATCGAGCCCAGGCTGCAGTGGGCGCCGATGCAGCCGGGCGACGTCCAGCAGACCGCTGCCGACCTCACCAAGTCGTGCCGGGTGCTGGGTTACGCGCCGGCCACGCCGTTCCCCGAAGGCATCCGGAAGTTCGTCGTCTGGTTCCGGGAGGCCCATGGCCAGCCAGACTGAGCGCCTGCTGGGCCGGGCGCGTGACCGGTTCACGGTCCAGGACTACTACGGCGCGATCTACCTGCTGGAGGAGATCGTCGCCTCGGGCCGGGCCTTCGCGGACGTGCACCACCTGATCGGCGTGAGCCTCTCGCTGCTCGGCCGCTCGGAGGAGGCACTGACCCAGTTCGCCCGCGCGCTGGAGCTCAATCCGCGGTACCTCGAGGCCCTGATCCATCAGGGGCTGGTGCTGAGCGAGCTGGGCCGGGCGCGGGAATCGGAGGAATCGTTCCGCCGGGCGGCCGAGAGCGTCGCGCCGCCGTCGGCGGGCCTGGCCGCCCCC
>DATEJD010000448.1:0-18539 GCA_035278325.1 Gemmatimonadales bacterium
GGGGTGATCTCGGCCGCCGAGCCGCGGCTCCAGCGGGCGCTCGAGGACGTGCTGGGCACCAAGCTCCCGTTCATCAACGTCGGCGGGGAGCTGACCTTCATCATCGTGGGGCCTGACGGGAACAACTGAGCTCAGGCCAGCCGCCGCCGAAGCTCTTCCAGCCCTTCCGGCGGACCCGGATACTTGGGATCCATCCGCTCCAGCGTCTCCGTCACCACCTGCGCCACCAGCAGATCGCGGATGTATTTCTTGTCCGCCGGGACCACCCACCAGGGCGCCTCGGCGGTGCTGGTGCGCTGCAGAGCCTCCTCGTAGGCGGCGGTGTAGGCGTCCCACTTGTCGCGCTCGCCCAGATCGCCGACGGAGAACTTCCAGTACTTGGTGGGATCGTCGAGCCGCGCCCGCAGGCGCTCGCGCTGCTCGTCGTGGGAGATGTGCAGGAAAAACTTGAGAATGGTGACCCCGTTCTCGGTAAGGATCCGCTCGAACTGGTTGATCTGCTCGTAGCGGGGGCGCCAGACCGACTCCGGCACCAGCTCGTGGACCCGCACCACGAGCACATCCTCGTAGTGTGATCGGTTGAAGATGCCGATCGCACCCTTGGGCGGCACGGCCTGGTGCACCCGCCAGAGGAAATCGTGCGCCAGCTCGGCCGCGGTCGGCGCCTTGAAGCTGGTCACCAGCAGCCCCTGAGGATTGAGCGGCCCGAAGACCTTGCGGATCGTGCCATCCTTGCCCGCCGTGTCCCGCCCCTGCAGCACGACCAGCACCGCGCGCTGGTTCTCCGCGTAGAGAGCTTCCTGAAGCTGATCCAGCCGCTTGGTCAAAGCATCCACCTGCTTCAGCGCCTCATTCTTGGCCGGCGCGCCCGACGGTGGTGCCGCCTCTGCATCGGTGAGGCGGATCCGGGTGCCCGGCGGCAACGACGTGAGGCGCATGGCGGCTCCTAGCGTTGGCGGAGAAGAACCAGGGAGTGCGGCGCGAGGGTGACCGCGCCTTCGGCGGGGCGCTCGCCGTCGTGGGAGGTGTCGACCAGAACCCGCCACGGCGTGGCAGACCGTGGAAGGGTGAAGGGCCGCGACCGTCCGCCGCCGTTCATGAGCAGGAGCATCGGATCCGGGCCGTCGAACCACATTCCGAGCACGTGGTTGCTGTCGTGGGCCCAATCTTCGGGCGTCATCCGGGCGCCGTCGGAGCGAAGCCAGGTGAGCCCGTCACCATCGACGGCCGACTGGGGGAAGAACGTCCGCCGCCGGAGCTCGGGGGTCGCCGCCCGGAGGGCGAACATGCGGCGGGTAAAGGCCAGCAGCGCGCGGGCGTTTTCGTCCAGCTCCCACGAGAGCCAGGTGAGCGGGCTGTCGTGGCAGTACGCGTTGTTGTTGCCCTGCTGGCTTCGCCCGAGCTCATCGCCGTGCGAGAGCATCGGCACGCCCTGCGAGCAGGCCAGGGTCGCGAGGAAGCTCCGCTTCACCCGCTCGCGCACCCGCGCGATCTGGGTGGTGGTGGGCGGCCCTTCCGCGCCCCAATTGCGGCTCAGGTTATGGTCGGTGCCGTCGCGGTTGTCCTCCCCGTTCGCGGCGTTGTGCTTGCGCTCGTAGCTCACCAGGTCGTACAGGGTGAACCCGTCGTGGCAGGTCACGAAGTTCACGCTGGCGAGCGGGCCGCGCCCGGCGGGACCGTAGATGTCGCTGCTTCCGGCCACCCGCGACGCGAGCTCGGGCACCCGCCCGGTGTCGCCGCGCCAGAAGCGGCGCACCGTGTCGCGATACTTGCCGTTCCACTCCGCCCAGCCTGCGGGGAAGCTCCCCACCTGATACCCGTCGGGGCCCAGGTCCCAGGGCTCGGCGATGAGCTTGACGGTGCTCAGCACCGGATCCTGGCGTACCCGCTCGAAGAAGGGGGCCCGCGGGTCGAACCCGGCATCGGTCCGGCCCAGCACCGGCGCGATGTCGAACCGGAACCCGTCCACGTGCATGTGCTCGACCCAGTAGCGAAGGCTGTCGAGCGCGAGATCCAGCGCGGGAGCCGCGCGCAGGTCGACCGTGTTGCCGCAGCCGGTGACGTCGACGTAGCGTGCCGGGTCCTCGGGGTCGAGCCGATAGTAGGCACGATTGTCGATCCCGCGGAACGCGAGCGTGGGTCCGCCGGCGCCGCCCTCGGCCGTGTGGTTGTAGACCACGTCGAGCAGCACCTCGAGGCCTGCCGCGTGGAGCTCGCACACCATCTGCTGGAATTCCGCCACCTGCCCGCCGGCTCGACCACCCGACGCGAAGCGGATGTCCGGCGCGAAGTAGCCGATCGTGCTGTAGCCCCAATAGTTGGTGAGGCCGAGCCGCGCGAGCCGGGGCTCGCTGGCTTCCTGGTGGACCGGCAGCAGCTCCACGGCGGTGACGCCGAGCTCGCGGAGGTGGCGCACGACCGGCTCGCTAGAGAGGCCCAGGTAGGTGCCGCGCAGCCGCTCGGGCACCTCGGGGTGCCGCTTGGTCATGCCCTTCACGTGGCATTCGTAGATGACCGTGCGGTCCCACGGCGTGCGGGGCGGCGCGTCATCGCGCCAATCGAAGGCAGGGTCCACCACGATGCACTTGGGCAGGACGCCGGCGCTGTCGCGCGGATCAGGTGTCCGGTCTGCCAGGGCTGCGGCGATGGGCTCGGGATGCGTCGCCAGCGCCGGATGCCATGCCACCGGACCGGTCAGCGCGCGGGCGTAGGGATCGAGGAGGAGCTTGGCCGGATTGAAGTAGTGGCCCAGGGCGGGCGCCCACGGCCCCTGCACTCGGTAGCCGTAAAGCTGCCCGGGGCCGATGCCCGGGAGTGTCGCGTGCCATAGGTTGCCCTCGCCGCGCAGGAGCGGCACCCGGCGCGTTTCGACGGCATCGCTGGCGTTGGCAAAGAGGCAGAGCTCGACGGCGGTGGCATGCGCGGAGTAGAGCGCGAACGTCGCCCCCGCTTCGCTCACGATGGCCCCGAGAGGCGGCGAAGCGGCGGGCGCGGAGGGCAGCATTCGCGAAGTATAGTGCCGGGCGGAAGGCTACTCGATCATCGGGTGGAACCGCGCCGCGCTCAGCGCCTGCCGCGGAGCCGCGCGGCTCGGATCCGGGCCAGGCTCCGCAGCGCGATCGCCAAGGTTGCCAAGGTCCACACCGCGGTGAAGCCGGCCCGAACGCCGGCGGACCGCCCGGCGAGATGGAACAGGAAGTACCCGGCGATGAACAGCGCGTCGGCCGCGAGGATGAGGCCGACCAGCGCGAGCACCTCGCGCTTCAGGGCACCGGCGTCGCGGCCGGCCACCGGGCGCGGAGGGCGTCGCACCACTCCACCTCGATCTCGAGCCGCGCGATCTCCTCCCGAGCCTCGGCCAGGCACTCCTGCAGGTCGCGACCGCCGGCCGTGTTCTCGAGCGCCGTCACCACCTCGCGGAGGCCGGTCAGCTCGTAGTGCAGCAGCTGGGCGTAGCGCTCGGCGGCCTCGGCCCGGAGCGGCGCGAGGCGGCGAAGGTCGGCCTTGCGGTCGAGCGTGTGTTCGATGGTGTGGCGCGCGGCGTAGTCTTCGGCGGCGATCCGGGGCCGCCGCCGCTCGACCGCCGGCGTCAGGAAGGGCACGCGCCGGCGGTGGTGGGCGCGAAGCTGGGCGAGGGTTTCGACGAGCTGGCGCAGGAGCGGCACCCGGAGCGGCCCGTCAGTTCCTGCCCTGCCATGCCGCGCGGAGATACAGGCTGGTGCCCAGGAGGAGGAGCCCACCGATGATCGCCCCCGGTCCGCCGTAGTTCTCGTGGGTGAACGGCAGCGGACCCGTCTGGCCCGGAGCCGACCGGAGCAGGTCCAGCACGCCGAACACGATCCCGGCGAGGCCGCAGATGGCGAGCAGGGCGAACAGGTTGCGCATGAAACCCTCGAGGACGGTGAACAGGCGGGCGGTCTGGTCGCCCAGTATAGAACTGCGGTCGGCCCGCGCGGGCAAGAGGAAGCCGGCTAGCGGTCGAACCGCGCGATGGCGGCAGCGGCGGAGGACTCGAGGATGGCCACGTGGGCGGGCGGATAGGTCGTGATGGCCGCGCGCGAGCTGAGGCCCGCCGGTGAGACGTTGGCCGCCGCGGCGTAGATCACCAGTGCTGCGCCGAACGAGCCGAGTGGTAGCGGGTGAAAGCCATCGCCGTCGAACAGCGGCATCGCGGGGTCGGTGTCATAGGCGGAGCGGAGCGATTCCCCGGCGGGAAGGAGCAGCGCGTGCGCCGCGGCCGCGGCCGCCGCGTAGGAGTCCGTGACCGAGTCCCAGGCCGCCAGCCGGCCGAGTCCGGGCCAAACCATGTACACCGCGGGCCGGGCGCCGACCTTCCGAATCTCGTCCGCGAAGCGGCCGGTCCACTCGATGAGGTTGGCGCGGCTCTCGGGCAGCGCCGAGGGGCCCTGCTGCAGCACCACCAGGTCCCACCCGCCCTGCCGGATGGCCGTGAGCGCGTCGCCTCGATTCCAGTGATCCTGCAGGCTGTAATCGCCGAACGCCACCGAGGACACGCTGACCGGGCGGGCGGGATTGCTCGTCCCCAGCTGCTGGACCATCGCCGGCAGGTTGTTGACGTAGGTGAGGCTGTTGCCGATGAAGAGAATGCGCAGGTCCGGGTCGAGGCCCGGATCGGGAGCGGTGCTGCCGCAGCTCGCCGCGGCAACCAGCGACAGCAGCAGCCTGACGGTGGAGAGACGCACGGCCGGTCTCGATGTAAGGGTGAGATCCCTACGCCCGCCGGAGAGACCGGGTTTCCTCCCGGCGGCTACGGAGCCGGCGCGGCCCCGTACTCGGAAAGGAACTGCACCGCCGCGTGCACCCCGCCGTCCTTGGACGCGGCGACTTGGAACGCGTGGATCAGGAGCGGGGCCATGGCCTCGGCCTCCTCGGCCCCGAACGCCGGCGCGTTGGGCACCCGCTGCCCCAGCTGTTGGAGCACTTCGGTGAGCTTGTGGGTGAGATGCTCGGCCGTGACCGCGTTCCACATGGCCATGAACTCACGCGTATCCGCCGGCCGACCGCCTGGCTGGTCCATGGACTGCTCCGGAGAAGGTGGTCTGGGTGCCGGAAGTTAGGCCCTGTTCGCGGAGACGCCAGATTGGGCCGGGGAGGGCCTGGTGCCCGACGACCACCAGCTGATCAGGCGACGACCGGTCTCGCGCTGCCCAGCTCGACCGGCCTCACGGCGCCGACCCCGGCCGCATTGCCGGTGACGATGCGGCGGTGGCTGTCGAGCTGGCCCAGGTGGTAAGCAAAGTGCGCGCAGAGATGCACCAGGTACTCGTCGGTGCGGATGTGCGCCTCGGCGATGAGCTCGGGAAAATCCTGCTCCAGCGCTTCCTCCGGGACGCGCGACAGCGCCGCGGTGATCGCGGCACGCGCGCGCTCGATTTCCGCGACCAGCTCCGCCCGTCCGACGCCCCGCCGGGAAAACTCCGCGTCCCGGTTCCGCACGTACCCGGTGCCGCCCCACCGCGCCCCGATGTAGTGCTGCAGGTTGCCCGCGAGGTGAAGCGCCAGCGTGCCGGCCGAGTTTGGCAGGCCCGGCACGTCCTGCCAGATCTGTCGCTCATCGGGATACGCCTCGAGCTCGCGCCGGAGGGTGCGGAGCTCGCGGTCGAGAATGGCCGCGACACCGGAGGCCAGCGGAGTACCCATCGGACTCCCTCGAGTGGGGAATGTGAAAGAGCGCGGCGCCGCTTGGGGGTCAGCCCTGCTCGAGCTCGATGCTCTCCAGCTCACGATCGGTGGCGCCCTGCTGGAGCCGCCGGAACATGCCCTCGAGCAGCTCGACGCCGATCAGGACCGCCAGCGTGACCAGGGTGAGCACGATCGCCGCGCGCAGGTGGCCGAAACCGATGAGCCCGCCGAGCGCGGCCAGCACCCAGATCACAGCGGCCGTGGTCACGCCCGTGAGGAGCCCCTTGCGCGCCAGGATCACTCCGCCGCCGAGGAAGCCGATGCCGCTCGTGATCTGGGCGATGACGCGGGTGGGATCCACGTGGGGGGCGTCGATCGACGTCCCGATCTCCACGAAAATCGACGTGCCCAGACAGATCAGGATGCTGGTCCGGATGCCAGCGGCTTTGCCGCGGAGCTGGCGCTCGATGCCGATGAGACCGCCGCACAGGAGAGCCGTGCCCAGCGATTGCCAGAACAGCGGAGTCTCGGGATCGAGCACGTAGGTCACATCTGCAGGTGGCATTGCCGAGCCCTCCCGTCAGCCGACGGCGCGGACCGGAACGTGGCGGAGCGCCTGCGCGTGGTGCGGGACCACGTCGTCCGCCGAGGAGGCCGAAAATCCGAGGTCGCGGAGGAGGCCGTCGCGCAGGCTGTACACCCAGGCGTGCACGGTGAGCCCGCGTCCGCGGCGCCAGGCATCCTGCACGATGGTGGTGCGACACACATGGACCGCCTGCTCGATGACGTTGAGCTCACACAGCCGGTCGTAGAGCGCTGGCCCTTCGCCCAGCACCCGGAGCTCGTCGACATGTCGCGCCGCCACGTCCTGGACGTGCCGCAGCCAATTGTCGATGAGGCCAAGCGGCCGCCCTTCCCAGGCCGCGCGCACTCCGCCGCAGCCGTAGTGTCCCACCACCATCACGTGGTCCACCTCGAGGACGTCCACCGCGTACTGCAGCACCGAGAGACAATTGAGGTCGGTGTGCACCACGACGTTGGCGACGTTCCGGTGCACGAACATCTCACCCGGCAGGAGCCCGACGATCTCGTTGGCGGGCACCCGGCTGTCGGAGCAGCCGATCCAGAAGTAGCGGGGGTTCTGCTGGCCCGCGAGACGCTCGAAGAAATCGGGCTCGCGGCGCGAGACCGCCCCGGCCCAGGCGCGATTGCGGGCGAAGAGATCGGCAAGGTGCCGATCGGCATTGGGCGGACGCTGGTCGGACATGGGTGGGAGTATAGCGCGCGGGATTCGCGTGCCCTAGGGCCGATCCGGCGGTGCCGCGCTCACCTCAGGGGCAACTCGTAGCGCAGGAAGGCCTCGTCCAGCCGGTAGCCCTCGGACTCGTAGAGGCGCTGGCCGATGGTATTGGTCCGCGCGGTGGCCAGCTCCAGGCCGCAGGCGCCGGTGTCTTCGGCCAGGCGCCGCGCCCGAGCCATGAGCGCCCGACCCACTCCGCCCTGACGCGCCTCAGGCAGTACGTACAAGTCGTTGAGCAGCCAGAGCCGCCCCGGCCGCGGCGCGGTCGAGGAGAACAGCGGATACAGCTGAACGAAGCCCACGGCCTGCCCGTCCCGCTCGGCGAGGAAAATGACCGACTCGCCGCGCTCGAGCCGATCGGCGATGAACCCCCGGGCGAGCGCCAGGTCGGGCGGCTGCTGGTAGAACTGGCGGTAGGCGTCGAACAGCGGCGCCACCACGTCGGCGTCGGCCGGGCCGGCCTGCCGGATACGGTCAGCCACGGCGTCCTCCACGACCGAGCAGCGCCCGTTCCTGCCACAGCCGCTTGAGCAGCTGGATCTGCCCCGTGTGATACGCGTCGTGGGCCGCGATGCCGAGGACCAGCTCGCCATAGGTCCAGCGCCGCCCGTCGGGCGGGATCGCATCGAGGCGGTCGCTCGCCAGCGTCCGCACTGCCTGCACCAGTCGTTCGTGCTCCTCCTTCACCAGCGCGACATCGCGCGCCCAGGCGCGGTCGTCGGCCGGCTCGGGTTGATCGGGAAAGTTGGAGGGGCTGCGAGGAAACCGGGGGCGGTCTCCCGTCTCGAGATGGCGCCGCACGGTGTACTTCCAGTAGGCGATGTGGAGCGCCAGCTCCCAGATGCTCTTGCGGCGGGGCGTCGGGCGCCAGGCGGCTTCGGCCGCGGTGACGCCGCGGAGCGCGCCCACCGGGCTCGGGCCGCCGTGCCAGTTCTTCTTGCCGGGCGGGGGCTGCAGGTTCCACAGGAGCAGGTCCAGGTACGCCGAAGCCATGACGGTCCTCGTCAGGTAATCGATCGCTCGAGCACCAGGTCGCGCTGACGATCGGCACCGAGCACGAAGGTTTGGGTGCCGACCTCGGTGAAGCCGCACTTGCGATAGAACGCGATGGCGCGCGGATTCCGCTCCCAGACGCCCAGCCAGAGCGTGCGGGCGCCGGCCGAACGAGCGTGCGCCGCGGCGGCGCGCATCAGCTCCTGGGCCAGCCCCTGGCCGTGCCACGGGCGGTCGACGTAGAAGCGAATGATCTCCATCGGATCCGGACCGGTGACGCAGGCTGGTGCCGAGCCGGCACCGAGCTGCGTGTACGCCGCCGGCTGCCCCTCGACCTCCGTCACCAGGGTGAGGTAGCGCGGGTCGGCCAGCTCGGCCGCCTGGAGCGCGGGCGAGAAATGCTCCGCCACGTACCGCTCCATGTTCTCCGGCGTGTTGAACGCGGTGTAGGTCTCCCGGAACGTTCGCTCTCCCAGGTCCGCGAGCCAGGGCGCGTCCGGCACGCCGGCCGAGCGAACGATGGCACGCATTCCCCTCTGCACGAGCATTCCTCGTCCGTTCAGGTGAGCTCGATGACCGTTCCCAGCCCGGCGTACACGTACCGGTCGCCGAAGGTACGGGCGAGAGCATCGAAGGCCGGCTCGCCGGTGCAATGCCCCGGCGCGATCAGGTCGAGTCGCCACGTGTCGTGGAGGGCCGCCGCGATCCGCTGAATCTCGGCGTCCGGGGTCGTCACCAGGTGAAGTCCGCCGACGATCTCGTGCACATGGTCACCATATGGGCGGGTCGCATCCAGGATCGTCTCGATGCCGGGATGCGAGCATCCCACCAGCACCACCAAACCCTTCGGCGTACGCAGCACCAGCGAGAGCTCATGGAGCTCCAACGTGCCGGGTGTCTTCGAGATGGTCGAGACCAGGGCCACACCAGGTGCGACCTCGGTCAGCGTGTCCACCAGGACCAGATGCGCGCGCGGCCAGACCGTCGAGCTCCGCATCTGCACCGGCACCGCGCCGCCAAAGTACCGCATGCGCCGGGGCAGCGCGGTGTCCGGGCGGATGATCGTGCTCGGCACCGGTCCACCGAACAATCCGAACCGCTCACTAGGGGCGTAGATCGTCACGGTGGGATTGATGCGCAGGAGGTACGACAGCCCTCCGGTGTGATCGCCGTGGCGATGCGAGATCACGGCGAAGTCGAGGTGCCGGAGATCGACCTTGAGGGCGCGGACGTTGCGCTCGAACAGGTCGCCATCATTGCCGGTGTCGAACAGAATCCGGTGCCCGTCGTATTCGACCAGCGCGGCGAAGCCCCAGTCGGGCGTGAGGCCGGCCCGGTCGCCGAATGCGTCATACAGGATGGTGACCCGCGCGACGGGAGGGGTCGCTCCCGCCGGCAGGGCCACGGTCAGTGCCAACAGCGTCGGAATGAGCCACATGGTCACGCTCCGGCTGAGATCACTCGAAAGGGTGTGGGGACGGCCTGGTCGCGCCTGAACTCATACGCCGTAACGCTCGCGCAGCACGCCGAGGTGATGCATCGGGTGGCCCACGATGACCCAGGCGAGTGCGCGCACGGTGAACGGCGATTCGCTGGCGCTGCCCCGCCGGGTCCACGCGTCGGCGGGCAGGTGGCGGAACAGGGCATGCGACGCCCGGCGCACGTCGGCGAACTCGGCCACCAGCTCCGCCAATGGCACGGCGTCCGCGCCCGACTCGGGCGCGTAGGCGTTCTCATCGAAGCCCGGCAGCGGGGTCGCGTCTCCGCGGGCGATCCGGAGCGCGCGATACGCCATGATCCGCTCGGTATCGGTCAGATGGCAGACCACCTGCCGCACGCTCCACTTCTCCGGAGCGTAGCGATGGGCGCCCTTGGACTCGGGCACGTTGCGGAAGCGCGCGAGCACCTCGTCGCGTTGGCGATCGAGCTGGTCCAGGATATCGCCGGGCGCGACGAGGGAAATGTACCGGCCGTAGTACGGCGCGTACTCGTCGGCGGCCGGCGGGGCGATCACGGTCGCGGAGGCGGTCATGTCGGCGCTCTTCTCCGGTCAAACCGGTGTGCGGGGTTGCAAAACTCGACCAGCCTATTTAGCTTGTGCACTTCTGCCTTGCCGGCAGAGCAGCGTAGCCAAGATCCAAGGACAGTTTACGGGGAGCTGGCGGAGTTGTCGCTGGCTCCCTTTTGCATTTGCTGCCGATCGGCAGCGGCCTCGCGTGAGGGCCATATCACGCAGATAGCGTAGTCGGGTGGTGCAGCATCACCAACTTCGATTACAGCACACAAGGAGTAGGAACATGCGCACCACCGGCACGGTCAAGTGGTTCAATGACGCCAAGGGCTTCGGCTTCATCACGCCCGAAGGCGGTCAGAAGGACTGCTTCGTCCATCACTCGGCGATTCAGGGTCAGGGGTTCAAGACGCTGGCCGAGGGAGAGCGGGTCGAGTTCGACGTCGTGCAGGGCCAGAAGGGCCCGGCGGCCGAGAACGTCGTGAAGCTCGGACGATAAGCGACCGATCGCCACGCACACGGCCGGTCCGGGTCACCCGGGCCGGCCGTTCTCGTGTTCATCCCACCGCACCTCCGCGCCGACCGCTACCTGGCCGTCGTCCAGCACTTCGCCGAAACTGCCCCCGCCCCAGTTCGGTTTCATCGCCTCGCGAAGGCCCGGGAGGGCCTCGTCCATGCGCTCGCAGGGCCGCGTCTCGCCCAGCACGCGGATGCGGCCCTCGCCGACCCGCAACACGCGCTCGCGCTCGCCTGCGAGGCTCAGTCCGCTGATCATCAGATTGGCCCGGCGCGCGCTCGGCGGGACCGCCCCGTCGAGCTCCCGCATGAGCCGCTCCCAAACCTCGCGCTCGATGATGGTCACCTGCCGGCGGCGGCCCTGATCGGCGTTGCCGACCAGGCCGCGTCCCGCGACCAGGACCGCGTTCGTCACCGGATCCATCGGCCCGCGGTGCGCGCGCTTGATCCAGATCGCCTCGAGCCGGCCGCTCACCGCGCGGCTCCCAGCATGTTGCGCCGGCGGTAGGCGCCGCACGCGGGGTCGCCGGGGCGCTGCTCGCCGTGCAGCGGCGGCTGCCAGGCATCGGCGGCGGCGGTGTCGGCAGCCGTGCGGGCGCCGGCATAGCGGGCCCGGCACTCGTCCACCACCTCGGTCAGGTCGGCGCGCATGACCTGCAGGCGATGGGTCCGCGCAATGACCACCGGGAGCACGCCGAGGATCGCCGCGACCACCACCAGCACGATCACGAGCCGTCGGGCGTCGCTCACCGGGGGCTACCCATCGCGATGCACCGTCGCGGAACACTACCCCCGACCTCGATGATCGTGGGCGAGGCTGTGAGCGTGGGCATCGGATGCTCCGGGGTGGAGGGTCGGCCGTCGCTTGGTAAACTAGCCGGGGCCGCCCGACCTGCCCACACGGAGACTGAGCGGCCAGCGGACCCGCCGGACTCCCTCGCCCCAATACGGCTCGAGCTCGCGGCCGAGCGCGATCACCGGGTCGAAGCCGCGCTCGTTCAGGAATCGGTTGGTGGCCGACCAGGTGCGCACGTAGGCGAGGAGCGCCGGGAGCGACCACTCGAGCGCCATGTCGAACCCGGGCGGCTCGAGCTCGGCGAAGGGGAAGGCGATCGTGCGATAGCCGGTCTCCACCAGCCGCCGCTCCGGCGGCCAGTAGGGCCCGACCACCGACCGGTAGAACGACTCGAGGCGCTGGTCGATGTCCGGCTGGTCCACCCGCTGATTGCCGTAGGTCCACACCGCCACGACTCCACCGGCACGCAGCACCCGACGGGTCTCGTCCCAGAAGGCTGGCAGCGGGAGCCAGTGCAGGGCCTGCGCGACCGTGACCAGGTCGACCGCGCCACCCTCGAGCCCGCTGACCTCGGCCGGCGAGGCATAGCGACGGATGCGGGGATGGGGCGGCATCTGGCCGATCTGCTCGGCGCTCGCGTCGGTCGCGATCACTTCCTCGAACTGATCGGCCAGCGGAAGGGTCGCCTGACCGTTCCCGGCAGCGCAGTCCCAGGCTCGGGTGCGCGAGGGCGCCAGCTCGGCCAGATACGCGAACAGCTCACGTGGGTAGGTCGGCCGGGCGGCGGCGTAGTCGGCCGCGATGGCCGAGAAGTGATCGGCGAAGGGCTTCAGTGGCACGGCGTCCCCGCGGAGCGCTAGCGCTGGACCAGCACCACACCGCCCACGACCAGGACGGCGCCCAGGATCCGAAGCGGGCTCACCGGATGGACCGCGAAGCCAACCCAACCGTAGTGATCGATCAGGAGCGAGGCCACCATCTGCCCCGCGACCAGCGCCGCCACCAGCGTGGCCGCGCCGAGCCGGGGCGCGAGCACGATCGCGGCGACGATGTACACCGCGCCAAGGAGCCCGCCGATCCAGTGCCACCACGAGCTCCGCGCCCACGCCTCGGCCAGCGGCACCGGCGCGCGCAGCGCGGCCACGAGCAGGGCGAGGCCGGCGGTCCCCACGATGAACGATACCAGCGCCGCGACGATCGGCTGTCCGAGCACGCCGCGCAGCTGGAGGTTGATGCCGGTCTGCACCGGCAGAACGGCGCCGGCCAGCAGGGCGAGCAGGAGAAAGCCGATCATGCGCGGTCCAGGGTGGAGGGGTCAGCGGGGCTGGTCAGGCCCGTTTTCGCGCTCGACGCGATCGATCAGATCGGCCACGTCCTCGGGGGTGAGGCCCATGTCCTGGAGTATGGCCTCGGTGCTGGGACGACTGAAGTCCTCGCGGCGGGCCTCGAAGATGAGCTCGTACGCCTGCGGCGCGTCGAGGGCCTGTTGCTGCCGCAGGACCCAGCCGCTCTCGTCCACGAAGAGGTGCATGGCGTGCTCCAGCGACTCGAACGACGTCTCCTTCCAGCTATGGAGCGAGGGATGCCAGAACCGCGCGACCACGACCTCGCCGTCGGCCCGGGTGACCACGACGACGAGGTGCACCCTGCCCGGCCGCATGGGGGACGCGGGCGCAGGCTGCTCGGCGGGCTGCAGCTCGAGGACCGCCTCCGGCGTCTCGAACGAGGGACGCGGCGGGCGAGGCAGCCCCTCGTCGTCCGGCGGGATTCGGCCGCGGCCCTTGGTCACGGCGCCACCAGCGCTACGGCGCGATGGGTGAGCGCGTCCCACCCCTGATTGGATGCGTCCGGGCGGGCCTCGTTGGTGGTGTTGATCACCCCGATCACGCCAAGGCTGGTAGCGGGGTCGAAGTACAGGAACGAGCGAAACCCGGATTGCTCGCCGGTGTGCCCGACGATGGAGGTGCCGCCCCGGCGGTAGAGGTAAAACGAAAGCCCGAACGCCTCGTCCAGGCTCCCGCCGTCCGTGAGCGGCACCACGGCACGCCACATCTCGTCGAGCGTGGCGTGGCGCAGGACGCCATCGTAGCGTCGGGCGACCGCCGTGTCGCCGCCGTCGGCGTGGGTCAGGAAGGCGACGTAGGTCACCAGATCCCCGATCGGCGCGTTCCAGCCGCTGTTGGGAATGGTGATGCCGGGGTCGAACTCGCGCGGGTTGGCATCGGTGTGCACCCGGCCGCTGTCCTGGTGAACAGTGTAGCTCGACGCGCGCAGGCCGGCGAGATGGTACGGGGAGGTGCCGACGAAGCTCCGGGTCATGCCGAGCGGCGTCCAGATGTTCTTCTGGATGTACACCGCCCACGGATCGCCGGTGAGCTGCTCGATGACCCGGGCGAGGTAGATAAAGGCCGGGTTGCTGTAGCCGAAACGCGAGCCCGGCGCGAAGCCGAGCTCCTGGTATGGCATCATCGCGACGAGCTGCTCCCAGCGGGTGGGCTCGAACGGCTCCCACGGCCGGCCTTCCCGGTAGGGCCAGGTCGGATTCTGAAAGCCCGCGGAGTGGGACAGCAGCATGCGCAGCGTCACCGCGTCCATCGACCCGAACGAGTCGTGCACCTGACGCAGCTCCGGCACGTAGCGGGTGATGGGGTCGTCCAGGCTGAGGCGCCCGCGGTCGCGCAGCTGCATGATGGCGATGGCGGTGAGCGTCTTGGTGATCGACGCCCAGTGGTACACCGCCTGCGCGTCCGGCGGGGTGCCCCGCTCACGATCGCCCAGGCCGTAGGCGTGCCCCGCGAGCACGCGCCCCGCCCGCACCACCGTCACGCGCCCGCCGACCACGCCGTCCTCCCGCGCATAGGCGTCGAACGCGCCAATGAACGCGTTCCACGCCGGCGGGGGGCGATTCTGCGCACGGGCTGAGGCGAGGCGATTCTGCGCGGCCAGGGAAAGCGGAATTCCCGCGGCCAGAGCCGGAACCGCCAGGGCCCGGATGGCCCGGAACAGCGCGTGGGGGCGCATGCCGAGCTAGCCCGCCGAGTTGGCGAGGATCTCCTCGCCATAGCTGCCGGGAAGCACCGGACGCTCGTTGTAGCTCACGGCTCGAGGACTATACGCGAGCAGGGCTCCTCCTCGTTCCACCGTGAAACTCCACTGGCGCCGGCCCCGTCCGGTTTGCCATGGATCCCGATGTCCTGGGCGGCGTCGCCGCCGTGCTGGCCCTGATGGTCCCGGTTCTCGGGCTGTCGATCGTGGGGCTCGTCGTGTTCACGCGCTCGCGGCTGGGCGAGGCGCTGGCCCGCCGCATTGCCGGCGGGCGCTACGACCCGGAAACCGACGAGCAGATCTCCGCGCTGCAGGAGGAGGTGGCGGGGCTTCGCCACCAGCTCCAGGAGACGCAGGAACGGGTGGAGTTCGCGGAACGGCTGCTGAGCCGAGGCAACCGGTCCGAGCCGCTCCCCCGCTGATCAGGTGCGATAGGCATCCACGGACACGTTCAGATCGCGCCGCAGCTCCGCGTCGCCACTCAGCAGGGTGGCCCAGGTGATCTCCTGCCCCTTGCGCGCGCCCTTGGGCGTGATCTTCACGCCCTCCGGTGACATCGTGACCGTGTAGAGCTTGCCCTCGAGCTCGAGCTCGCGCTTGATCGTCTTGTCCAGTTTGGTAGCCATGTCGCTCCTCGTGAGCTGATTGTTCCCTTCGCTCAAGTTAGGCTGTCCCCGCCATCCCCGGAACCGGTGCGAGCGCTCAAGCCCGCCCGGCCAGGGCCATGCACTCGAGCTCGATCCGCGCTCCCAGCGCCAGTCCCGTCGTGCCGAACGCGCTCCGCGCGGGCCGGTGGGCCGGGAAGAACCGCACGTACTCCTGATTCATGGCTCCCCACTCGGCCATGTCCGCCAGCATCGCGGTGCACTTCACCACCCGGTCCAGGCCCGAGCCGTTGGCCTCGAGCAAGGTCCGAATGTTCACCAACGCCTGAGTGGTCTCCGGGCCGATCCCACCAGCCACCAGACGACCGGTACTGTCGGTCCCGAGCTGACCCGAGAGGTAGAGCATGGGGCCTACCCGGACCAGGGCCGAAAACGGCAGGTCGGACCGGCTCGGCATCGGGACGTATTCCGCCGGCTCGCGGGTCCGTGAGTCGGGGGTCTGGGCGGGAGCGCAGGCCAGCAGACAGGCGGTCACAGCTGCCCGGGTCGCGAGGGAGCGGCGAGACATCGGCGCCTCAAATAGGGTGATGGCCGGTTCGGCGAGCGACCAGAAGGGTATTCGCCGCGCACGGAAAAGCGAGCCGGGAAGCGCCAAGTGCCGAGGGAGAGCCGCGCGAGACGGGGGATCAAGCCAGCTTAAAGTAGTTTCTTACTAGTGATGCAAATCACTACTGATGCATCCGTTGCCGGCTATCATGTCATCCGGTTTCGAATTACTTCGGCATCCATTTGGGCCAGCCGGTCGGACGGGCCCGAGGAGGAGAGTCATGACCAGGAAATCCGAGCAGCGCCCGGACCAGGCGCCAATCCCGAACTCCATCAAGGACCCGGACGACTGGACCACCGGAGACGAGCCGATGACCGGTGCGCAGGCGAGCTACCTGCACACCCTGGCGACGGAAGCGGGCGAGACGGTGGACGATGACCTCAGCAAGGCCGAGGCGTCCAAGCGGATCGAAGAGCTGCAGGAAAAGACTGGGCGGGGAAAGACGTCGAGCGAGTAGCGGTCCTAACCGGACCGCCGGCGCTGGGCGAGAGTCACGAGCATGCCGAGCAGATTACTGCCGGCGCAAAGTGCGCCAACGACGATGAGCCAGCGGGCGAGCGAGCGGAGAAAGTTGACCTGGTTCACGTCGACGATCACCAGGAGAACCTTGGCGCTCAGCATCATGGCGGCAACCGAAAAAATGGCGAGCTGGACCAGCAGAAGCGGCCTGTAGCCCATGCCCTGGAACAGCCAGTACAGGGCCAGGCCAACCAGCAGCCACGCGAGCAGGCCGGTCCGGGTGCTCCGGCCCAGGGGCAGCTCGCGGATGAGCGGCACCACCAGCAGGCCCAGCGCCAGCAGCATCAACAGTAGTCGAATGGAGGCGCGGCGGAGCTCACTCGGCGTGGCCTCCTCGGCGGTGTGGGGAGGTTGAGACGGCATCCCCTGCCCTCCGCCGTCACGAGCAGACCCGCTCGAGGTCCCGGCCGACTCACTCATAGTTGGTATACGGCGGTGTCTCGGTGATAGTGCCGTCGCGGCGGTCGCGCAGCCGGTGAACCAGCGTCACCCGATCCTCCCCTTCCCGGCGGACACTGGACTCGAGCAGCTGCCAGCGGGCGGTATCGCCGTATCCTTCGGCGTTGAGCCGCTCCGCCTCACGCCGGCTCACGTCGCCCGGCGTCGGACGGCTCGCCGGGTACGCCTCCTCATGATGTGCCACCAGTGCGCGCCAGTGCTCGTCGCCGGCGCGCTCGATGGAAGCGCGTACGTCCTCGCGGGTCAGCGGCATGGTCACCTCCGGGGGGACCCCAGGAAGTTACTCCGGCGGGACAGGTTGTCAGTGACCCGAATCGCGTCGAGCCCTGGGCATCCGGATATGGAGCGGCTGGTGCGTCACCTCGACCATCCGTTCGGTGGGGTCGAACCGGCCGATCCACACATCGTACTCTCCCGGCGCCAGCGGCCCGATCCGCGCTTCGTAAAGCACCTGCCGGCGCCGCGACGGCGGTGCCGGCGGCAGCGGATCGTTCACCGGCCGACCGGAGAGTGAGTCGTACAACGTGAGCCGGACCGTATGGCGCTCGGAGAGGTCGAGGTCGGCGTAGAGACCGACGCCCTCGGTCTGGATCCCGATCCCGCGGATGATCACGAACTGACTGTCGATTCGCAGGGTGGGCCCAGCGGTGTCGGCGGGACTGGCGTTGCCGATGACGGCGAAGCTCAGCCGGTGGGAAGGAGCCGGCGCGGTCACCGGGCGGCCGCCGCATGCCGCGGCGAGCACACAGGTCCAGCCCAGCACCCACTCCCTCATGTGGACCCGACCACGTCCCGCGCCGGTGCCGGCCGGGCGCGAGCCCACCAGCGAAAGACCGGCACGCCGAGCAGCAGCAGCCCGGTTCCGATCGCGGCGTTCCGCGGGCTCTCGAGCACGGAGCTCGCTACCACGAGGGAGGCCGCGAGTACGAAGAAGGCGGCCGTCCACGGATACCCCGGCACGAGCAGCCCACGGGGCCGAGCAGTGGGCGCCGCCGCGTCGGCCGCGCGGATCCGCGCCAGCCCCGCCACCGTGAGCCCGAAGAAGATCCAGTCGCCGAACGACACGTAGTCCACCAGCTGCGCGAAGCTGCCGCTGAGCGTGAGGACGATGGCCCAGGCGGACTCCGCCACGATCGCGGCCGCCGGGGTCTGATATCGGGGATGCAGTACCGCCAGCCGCGGGAAGAACACCCCGTCGGCGGCCATCGCCTGCAGCACCCGCGGCGTGACCAGGATGACGAGATCGAGAAACCCGAAGGTGGAGATCGCGATCCCGGCCGCGATGAAGGTGCCGCCGGCGGGCCCCAGCAGGCGGCGCATCGTGTCGGCGGCCGGCGCGCTGCTCTCCGCCAGCCCGGCCGGTCCCAGCACGCGCAGGTACGCGATGTTGGCGAGCAGATAGACCGCCGCGACGATCGCCACCCCGAGCACCAGTGCGCGCGGCAGGGTGCGCTCGGGCTCCACGATCTCCTCGGCGATGAAGTTGGTCTG
Organism: Gemmatimonadales bacterium; assembly: GCA_035278325.1. Taxonomy (GTDB): domain Bacteria; phylum Gemmatimonadota; class Gemmatimonadetes; order Gemmatimonadales; family GWC2-71-9; genus CAVVWJ01. The sequence goes on from DATEJD010000448.1 coordinate 17,986, forward strand.
CTGCCAGCCTCCGTAGGTGAACAGGACGGGCACCAGGGCGGCACCGAAGGCGCGGAGCCCGCCGGCCGCCGGGAGGGCGTGGCCCTCGGCGACGGCGGGCGGAACGGCGAGGGCCACGCCCGCAGCGATCAGCGTGGCGAGCGCGCCGAGCTTGAGCACCGTAAGGATGTTCACGGTGATGGCCCCTGGTCGCACCCCGACGTAGTTGATTCCCGCGAGGAGCACGATGGCGAACACCGCGACCGGAACGGTGAGCCGGGACGGCAGCCCAACCAAGGCCAGGGCATAGTCGGCGAAGGTGACGGCCACCGCGGCGATCGCGCCGGTCGCGATCACCAGCAGGAGCGCCCAGCCGTAGAGAAAACCGGCGAGCGGATGCAGGCCGTCGCGCAGGTAGTTGTACTGGCCTCCGGCTTTTGGAAAGATGGCGCCGAGCTCGGCGTAGGAGAAGGCGCCGGCGAGCGCGATCAGTCCGCCGGCCGCCCACGCCGCCAGCACCAGCAGCGGCGTCTCGAGGCGCTGCGCCACGACGCCAGGCGAGAGAAAAATCCCCG
>DATEJD010000449.1:0-3828 GCA_035278325.1 Gemmatimonadales bacterium
GAAGCGAAGGGGGCATGCCCCAACGCATGCCCCCTTCGCTTCGCTCAGGGTGACCGCTGCGCGCCCGTCACACCTACTGCGCCAGCATCGTCCGCACCTTCGCCACCAGCTCGTCCGGCCCGAACGGCTTCTGAATGAACGGCGCCTCCTCCGGCAGCAGGCTCCGGGCCAGCACGTCGTCGTCGGTATAGCCCGACATGAACAGCACCGGCAGCCCCGGCTGCGTGGTGGCCAGGCGCTCGCTCAGCTCGCGTCCGTTGAGGCCCGGCATGATGACGTCGGTCAGCACCAGCTTGGGTCGCTCGCGCCGGCGGGCCACGACTTCGAGCGCCTGCTGTCCGTTCTCCGCCTCGAGCACGGTGAGACCCACGGCCTCGAGCGAGCGGCGCACCAGCTGCCGGACGGCGGCTTCGTCCTCCACGACCAGCACGAGGCCGGGCTCGAGTGGGCCCCGCTCCACGCGGGTTTCGCTGGCGATGTCCGGCGCCGTCGCCGACTGCGCCGCGGAGGCGGCGGGGAGATAGATCTTGATGGCGGTGCCGTGCCCCGGCTCGCTGTAGGCCCAGATGAATCCCTCGTGCTGCTTCACGATGCCGTAGACGGTGGACAGTCCCAGCCCGGTGCCCGAGCCGACCGGCTTGGTGGTGAAGAACGGCTCGAAGATCTTGGTCAGCGTCTGCCGGTCCATGCCGCAGCCGGTGTCGGACACGATGAGCCGGACGTACGCGCCGGGCACCACGTGCTTGAGCCCGTGCTCTCGGCCATAGCTCTCGTCCAGCATCACCTCATCGGTTGAAATGGTCAGCCGCCCGCCGGTGCCCATCGCGTCGCGCGCGTTGGCGGCGAGGTTGATGAGGACCTGGTCCACCTGCGTCGGATCGGCCACGACCCGGCTGCGCGACCGGTCGGGCAGGATGGTGAGCTCCTTGTCCGCGCCGAGGATGCGCTCGAGCACGGGCGCGAGCGCGGCCACCGCGCCGTGCAGGCTGAGCGGCCGCACCTGGTTCACCTGCCGCCGGCTGAACGTGAGGAGCTGCTGCGCCACCTGCGCCGCGCGCATGGCGGCGCGGATCATCTCCTCGACGTCCTTGGTCTGCGGGTGCTCGGGGCCCAGCTCCTTCAGCACGAACTCGCCGAAGCCGAGCACGGCCATGAGCTGGTTGTTCACCTCATGCGCCACCCCACCGGCAAGGGTGCCCACCGCCTGGAGCTTCTGGGCCTGCGCCAGCTGCTCCTCGGCCCTTACCCGATCGGTCACGTCCGTGTGCGCCGCGACCCACTCGCGAACCTTGCCCTGGCTGTCGAGGATCGGCACCGCGCGGAGCTCCATATGCCGGTACTGCCCGTCGCGGCGCCTGAGCCGGTGCTCGGTGATCAGCACCTTTCGCTCGCGCACCGCCGCGTTCCACGCGCGGGCGGTCTCGGGCTGGTCCTCGGGGAACACCGCGCGAATCCACCCGCCGTGAGCCGCCTCGTAGGGTGTCTGCCCGGTGAACCGCTCCCATTGGCTCAGGTCGCCCGCCTCGCGCCCGTCCGCCGACATGGACCAGACGATCTGCGCCGTCGCGGCCACCAGGGCGCGGTAGCGCGCTTCGCTCCCGCGGAGCTGCGACTCGGCGATCCGCTGCTCGGTGACATCGTCATCCACCTCGATGATGGCGTCGGGCAGGCCCACGGGATCACGGTGCAGAATCCAGTGGGTCGCGATGCGGAGGGTCGCGCCGTCTTTGGTCCGGCGGGTCACCTCGCCCAGCCACTCGCCCTGCTCGAACAGCGCCGCTTCGGCCTCGCGGAGCGGGACCGGCATCTCCGTCTCGAGCAGATCGCGCCGGCCCGCCTGCATCGCCTCGTCGGACGACCACCCGTACAGCCGCTCGGCCCCCGCGCTCCAGAAGCGGATCCGTCCATCGAGCCCGCGCGCCGTCACCGGCGTGTGGCTCAGGATCAGCAGCAGCTCGCGGGTGTGCTCCTCGCTGGCCTGCAGCGCGGCCTGCGCGGCTGCCTGGGCCTCGAGCAGCCGGTTCCTGAGCGCCAGGTCGGCCTGGGCCCGCTCCGCCGCGCGGCGGCCCGCCTCCACTCGGCTCGCGACGTTGGCCGAGCGGAATGCCGCCCATACCGAGATCCCGATGAACACGGAGACATAGGCCGCGAGCCCGACGTGGACCTGATAGAAGCCCAGCCGCAGCGCCTGCACGCTGCCGACCGTGAACAGGATAGGGAGCACCAGCGCGAACGGCAGCAGCCGACGGAGCAGCACCGTGCCGGGCTCATCGCTCAGGAGCAGCGGCACCAGCGCACTCTCGTGCGTCGCCGCTATGAGACCGGCCGCGAGCATCAGGAGCCCGAAGGCCGCGTACAGCGCCACGCCGGTGCCGGGGGCCAGGCCGTAGAGCTCGGGCACGCCGCCCAGATGGCCGGCGATCGCGAGCAGCGGCACGATGACAGCCGTCATGAGGGCGGCGCTGTACCAGCGGCCCGGCCGCGCGCCGCGGTGAGGCGGCGCCAGCAGCAGCACGTTCAGGAGGAGGAACCCGGCACAGCTCAGCGGGGCGGGGCGACCGGGGAAGACCGGAACGAGCTGGGTGATCTGGTCGGGAAAGAGGAGGGTGTCGATCCGCAGGTCGATCCGAAACACGTATTCGACCAGCAGCATCGTTGCCAGCGCGGTGGCGAGAGCGGCCGATGTCTGGCGCAGTCGCGGGGACTGGATGCGGAGGGAGAGCAGGCCAGCGCCGGTGAGCGCGAAGAGCACGGCGTCGAGCGGCTGGGCCAGCGGCATGAATACGGCCGTGGGCACCACCGGCACGATCCCGAACACATACGCCTGCAGCAAGAGCGCGCCGAGAGCCATCGCGATGGCTCCGGCCACGACCGGAACTCGGCGGATTCGTGAGACGACAGCGTCTCGTGCGACCATGCCTGCTCTATGACTTCAAGGTGATCCGGCGACGCCTCGAAGATAACCAACCCGGCCAGGGAAAGGCGACAGTGGGCGGAAGGACGTCACCCCGAACGAAGTGAGGGGGGCATGCCCCAACGCATGGCCCTTCGCTTCGCTCAGGGTGACGTCCTTCCGCCCACTGTCGTCTCCGCCCTGCACAAGACTTCCATGCTCCTATCGCTCCGGTGCCCTTTGTGGTATATGCATACCGTCCCGACTACATCCCAGTCCGACAGACGTCGCAGGTGCGCCCTCGAGGGCTGCCATGCCAAGGTCTCGCCGTGTCCGGCTTGTCGCGACGGTTGGTGCTCTCGCGGTCGCGGCTGCGCTCGTGCTGGACGGGTGTGGCTCGGAGCCCACGGCGCCGCCGGCCCTCCGCGGCAGCCTGGGCTACCGGCTGACCATCGGCGCCGGCAGCAGCTCGGCCGGCGGTATCATCGCGTCGAGCCGGGGCGGCATCAGCTGCACGGTGGTGGGAGCCACAGGCGCCTCGGAAGTGATCGGCGCGTGTACGGGTGTCTATCCGGCCGGCACCGTCGTGAGCCTCACCGCGACCCCCGCGAGCGACGCCGCGCTCCGCCTGGATGAGGAATGGGGCGTCACCTGCCACCCCAATGTCGAGGATCACCGGGTCTGCCAGATAACGATGGATGCGGACCGTGAGGTGGCCGCGACGTTCGTCCCTGCCTCCGCCAGCTTCACCCTGAGCGTGTCTGGCGGGGCCGGTGGCAGCGGCACCGTGTACTCCACGCCGAGCGGGATCAGCTGCACTATCTCAATGGGACGCGCCGTCTCGGGCAACTGCAGCGCGGGGTTCGCCCGCGGCACGCAGGTCAGGCTCACGGCCAGGATCCAGCGGGGCCAGCGCCTCAAGGCGTGGGCCGGCG
>DATEJD010000450.1:0-2442 GCA_035278325.1 Gemmatimonadales bacterium
CGGGTCCAGCACCGGCTCGGGTGTGGCGCGCGGCTTGGGCCGAGTCTGCACCGGCGTCACGCTGCCGAGCACGCCGCTGGCCGACTGGGCCGCCACCCGGATGGTCTCGATCGAGGTCTGGAGCGCTTCCCGGACGTGCGCTTCCATCCTGGTCCCCTCGATCGCGAGCACGGCCCGCAGGATGTCGCGCGCCGTGTCCGGGCCGATGGGAAGGCCGAGCTCGCCCAACCGCTCGCACAGGAGCTCCACGGCGCGGAGGCCCGGCTCGTGCGGCGTCTCTGCCGGCGCCGGCGTGATGGGCTGACTCATCCTTCGCCCTCCCTTCGCGTCAGGCACGCTCGAGATCGAGCGCGCGCCAGAGATACCAGCTGGCCACCGACCGGTAGGGCCGCCACCGCTCGGCGCGGCGGTGCAGCACCAACGGGTCGAGCAACGCCCGGCGGTTGAAGGCCCGCGCGAAACCCTTGCGCACGCCGAGATCGCCCAGCGGAAGCACGTCGGGTCGGCCCAGGCGGAACAGCAGCAGCATCTCCACCGTCCACCGTCCGATCCCGCGGACGGTCGTGAGCCGCTCGACGACCTCCTCGTCCGACATCCGCCGCACGCGGGCCATGCTGGGCACGGTACCGTCCAGCGTGCGCGCGGCGAGATCCTTCACCGCGGCGGTTTTCGCGGCCGACAGCCCGGCGCCCCGGAGCCGCGCGACCGGCGTCTCGAGGATGTCCACCGGCCGAGGGAATCGCCGGGGCCGATAGAGCGCCACGACGCGCCCCAGGATCGTCTCCGCCGCCTTGCCCGAGAGCTGCTGGTACACGATCGACTCGACCAGCGCCGCGAACAGGCTCTGCGTCGGCTCGGGGCGCATCGTGAACGCGCCGGCGCGGGCGATCAGCGCCCCCAGGCGCGGATCGGCCGCGGTCAGGTGACGGCAGGCCACGTCCGGATCATATGCGAGACCAGCGATGGCGAGAGTGACGCCCATGTGCTGGAAGATACACGGCCCGTCATCGGCCGCCTGCCGCGAGGAGGCCGGTGGCGGCGAGGACCAGTGCGGCGCCGGCCAGCTGCCAGGGGCTCGGTATATCGCCAAACAGGGGGATCGCGAGCAGATAGGTGAACACGACGCCCAGGTTGGAGACCGCCGAGACCGGTGCCGCGCGCTGGAGCGAGTAGGCGCGGGTCATGGCGAGCTGCGCGCCACCGCCGCCCAGGCCGGCGCCGACCAGCGCGAGGCCACCCGTGAGATCGGGCCAGCGCCAGACCGGCAGCGCCAGCATGACCATGGTGGCGAGTCCCACCAGCGAGAAGTGCAGCACGATCGCCTCGTGCGACTCTCCCGGCCCGATCCGTCGGAGCCAGATCATCGCCATCGCGTACGCGACCGCGCCCAGCGTCGCGATCAGCGCCACCGGCCACGCGAGCGCGAACGACGGCCGCACCAGCAGCACGATCCCCGCGAACGCCAGCGCCACCGCGGCGACCACGTGTCGGCCGACGCGCTCGCCGAGCAGCGGGCGCGAGAGCAGCGCGACGAACAGCGGCGTGGTGGCGCCGAGCGTGGCCGCATCGCCGACCGCGACCCGGTTCGAGGCCAGCGCGTAGAAGCTGCCGGCCGCGGCCAGGGTGCCGTAGATGCTCCGCCGCCAGGTACCCCGACGATCGGTCACCCGGAGCGACCGCCCGGTCGCCGCCGCGAGCGCGCCCGCGACCAGCGCGCCCACCAGGAACCGCACGGCCGCGATCTCGGCCCACGGCAGCTGCCGACTGCCCAGGCGAGTGCAGACGTTCATCCCGGCGAAGCACGCCTGGGCCACGATCATCCAGCCGAGCCCGCGGGCGGGGGCACGAAGCATTGGGGTCACGGGAAAGGACGAGCAAAGCTAATCAGGCTCGAGTCACCCTGAGCGAAGCGAAGGGGCCATGCGTTGGGGCATGCCCCCTTCACTGCGTTCAGGGTGACTCACCCCGCGCTCCTGCCTTGACGCGCGCGCCGCTTCGCGTTGCTTTGGCAGATGCACCCCGACGAATTCCGCCGCCACGCCCACGCGCTGGTCGACTGGATGGCCGACTACCTGCGCGACGTCGGCACGCTGCCGGTGACGCCGGCGGTCACGCCCGGCGACATCCGGCGCCAGATTCCCGAGCAGCCTCCGCTGGATCCCGAGCCGTTCGAGGCGCTGTTCCAGGATTTCCGGCAGGTCGTGCTGCCGGGCATGACCCACTGGAACCACCCCGGCTGGTTCGCGTATTTCCCGGGCAACAACAGCGCGCCGTCGATTCTGGGCGAGATGCTGACCGCCACGCTCGGCGCCCAGTGCATGAGCTGGGTCACGTCGCCGGCCGCGACGGAGCTCGAGCAGGTCATGATGGACTGGCTCAGGCAGATGATGGCCCTGCCGCCCGACTTCGTGGGCGTGATCCAGGATACGGCCTCGACGGCCA
>DATEJD010000451.1:0-7053 GCA_035278325.1 Gemmatimonadales bacterium
CCGGCGCGCTCCCACCGACACCACCCGGCGCGCGCCCCCCGACACGACCCGGCGGTTCCCGCCGGATTCGATGCGCGCGGGCGGCGGCCGTCTGGCGGGCACGGGCGGCATGCAGGGCCAGCGCGGCTTTGGTGGCGGACAGGGCGGCGGCCAGCGGGGCTTCGGTGGCATGCGCCGTAACCGCGGCACCGACGCGGGCGGCGGGCGCTACATCGTGTTCGTGAAGCGCAACGGCAGCCCCACGCCGACCTGGATCCGCACCGGCCTGACCGACCTCGACTACAGCGAGGTGATCCACGGGCTCGCCCAGGGCGATTCGGTGTACATCCTGCCGAGCGCGAGCCTGGTCCAGTCGCAGCAGGACCTCAGGCAGCGCGTGAACCAGATCACCGGCGGCGGCGGGGTGCCCGGCATGCGGCAGAGCACGCCGGCGGCCGGCGCCGGGACCACTCCGGGACGGTATCCAATGCTGCTGGGCGAGACCTTCGCCGTGGCACTCTCGTCCATCCGGAGCAACGCGCTCCGGGCGGTGCTCACGATGCTGGGCATCATCATCGGGGTCGCGGCCGTGATCACGATGGTGGCCCTGGGCAGCGGCGCCCAGAAGGCGGTGGAAGAGCGGATCGCCGCCCTGGGAGCCAATCTGTTCACCGTGTTCGCCGGCCAGGGGCGCTCGGGCGCGGTGATGATCACCGACCGCACCGTCCTCACCACCGACGACTACGAGGCCCTCCAACGCGAGGCGACGCTGCTCCAGGCGGTGGTGCCCGAGGCCCAGTCCGCCCTGCAGGTGGTGTACGGCAATCAGAATCGGAGCCTGAACATCATCGGCACGACGGCCAACTACGCGGACGTGCACAACTACACGGTCCCCTACGGCCGGATGTTCACCGCGGGCGACGACGCCTCCCGCCAGCGGTACGCGGTGCTCGGATCGGCGGTGCCCGAGCTCTTGGGCGCCAATCCCGCGGCGATGATCCATCAGACGCTGCTCATCCGCAGCATTCCGTTCGAGATCATCGGTATCCTGAGCCCCAAGGGCGCGGCGGGTGGGTTCCAGAACCCCGACGAGCAGGTGCTGATCCCGCTCCAGACCGCGCAGTACCGGGTGTTCGGCAGCAAGCGGCTCCGCTCGATGGCCGTCCAGGTGAAGGACAGCGTGCCGATCGAGCAGGGCATGGTCGACCTCGAGCGAGTGCTCCGGCGTCAGCATCACATCCGTCCGGGCGGCGACAACGACTTCACCATCCGCAACCAGCAGGACATCCTGCAGACCCAGCAGCAGGCCACCCAGGTGTTCACCACGCTGCTGGCCAGCATCGCCGCCGTGAGCCTGGTCGTGGGCGGCATCGGGATCATGAACATCATGCTGGTGTCGGTCACCGAGCGGACCCGCGAGATCGGCGTGCGGAAGGCGTTGGGCGCCACCAAGGGCAACATCCTGCTGCAATTCCTCATCGAGGCGCTGACCCTGTGCATCCTGGGCGGCGCCATCGGCGTGATGCTCGGGGTCGGCGCCACGATCGTGCTCGCGCGGGTGATGCACTGGAACACGCTGATCTCGCCGGCCGCGGTGGTGGTGGCGTTCGGGTTCAGCGCGCTGGTCGGCCTCTTCTTCGGCATCTGGCCGGCTCGCCGCGCGGCCAGCCTCGATCCCATCATCGCCCTCCGGTACGAGTAGCGCCGGCATGGCCGACGCCGACGTGCTGGTCGTGGGCGCCGGCATCGCCGGACTGGCCGCGGCGGAGCGGCTGGCGGCGGCCGGTCGCCGAGTACTGGTCCTGGAAGCGCGCGACCGGATCGGGGGGCGGATCCACACCGCCCACGACCCCGAGCTCGACATCCCGGTGGAGCTGGGTGCCGAGTTCGTCCACGGCCATCCGGCCGAGCTGATGGCGCTCATCCGCCGGCTGGGCCTCACGGTGGTGCCTGGACGCGAGCGGCACCAGCGTGGGCCCGGCGAGGCGGCGCCTCCCCTGCCCGACCTGCAGCACACCCTTTCGAAACTGCTGAACGGGGCCGACCAGGGACCGGACCGCGCCGCGGCCGACCTGCTCCAGGAGCACGCCGCCGCCGCCCGTCCGGGCGAGCTCGAGACGGCGGCCCGCTACCTCGAGGGGTTCCACGCGGCGGACCTGTCGCTGCTGGGCACGCGGTCGCTGGCCCAGAACGAAGCCGCCGGCGAGGAGGATGGCGAGCAGATCCAGCGCGTGGCCGAAGGCTACGGGACGCTGATCCGGCGGCTGGCCGATTCGATCGACCCCGACCGCTGCGAGGTTCGCCTCGACACCGAAGTGCGGGCCATTCGCTGGCGGGAGGGCGAGGCACGGGCGCAGGTCTGGCTGGCTCCGCAGGCAGCATTCGAAGAGCTCGTTGCGCCGAAGCTGGTCCTCACCGTGCCGCTGCCGGTGCTCCGGCAGCTGCTCACCGGGGCCGGTGGCCGGCTGGAGCCCGTTCCTCTGGCGTGGATCGACGCCCTTCAGTCGCTGCACATGGGCGCGGCGCATCGGGTGGTGCTCGGCTTCGACCGCCGGTGGTGGGTGGCGGACGATCGCGACGGCCCCACCTTCGTGCACGGCGGGGGGGAGCCGTTCCCGGTGTGGTGGACCGCGCTCCCGAGCCGAGCGCCGGTGATCACTGGCTGGGCCGGCGGCCCCCGGGGCGCGCTGCTGTCGGGCAAGGGCGAGGACACCCTGATCCGGGCCGCCCTCGAGTCGCTGGCCGCGGTGTTCGGCCGCGACGTGGGCGAGCTCCGCTCCCGGCTCCGAGTGGCCTACGCGCACGACTGGTCGGCCGACCCGCTCGCCGGGGGTGCCTACAGCTACGGCGGCGTCGGCGCCATTGAGGCACGGGCGGCCCTGGTGCGGCCGGTGGACCGCACGCTCTACCTGGCCGGCGAGGCCGTGGCGGAGGACGGCCGGAACGCGACGGTGCACGGGGCGCTCGCCAGCGGGTATCGGGCCGCGGAGCGTGTGCTCGCCCAGCGGTAGGGGGCACGAGCTGACGGAACCGGGCGCCGCCGGGCGGCGTTATTCCCGGGTTACATTAGCCTGTACCCGTCTGTGGGAGCGCCGGATGGATCCCGAGCGACCCTTGGTCAAGCGACATCACGGCCTGGTCCGCGCCGCGCACTGGCTCAACGCCGTCTTCCTGGCCGGTATGATCGCGAGTGGGCTCCAGATCTACCTCGCCTTTGCCCACTTCGGCCCGCGCGGGCACCCCTACTATCCCAACCCGCTGGACGGAGGCCCGATCCCCGTCTGGGCCCGGCTGGGCGGATGGCTGGCCGGCGGCCTCAACTGGCATTTCGCGCTCGCCTGGCCCTTCGTCATCACCGGAGTCGTCTACATCGGTTTTCTGATCGTCACGGGCGAATGGCGGGCGCTGGTGTTCCGCCCTCGCGACATCGGGCCCGCGGTGCAGATGCAGCTGTACTATCTCCGGCTCCGCAAGGACCACCCACCCCAGGGCAAGCACAACGCCCTGCAGAAGAGCGCCTATACGTTCATCGTGCTGCTGGGAGTGCTCTCGACCCTCACCGGGTTCGCGATCTACAAGCCGGTGCAGCTCGCCTGGCTGACCTCGCTGTTCGGCGGGTACGAGCTCGCGCGGTACTGGCACTTCTGGGCGGTGTGGATCTTCGTCGCCTTTACCCTGCTTCACATCGCGCTGGTATTCCTGGTGGATCCGGCGTCGCTCCGGGCCATGATCACGGGTTGGTACCGAGGGAGGTTCCCCAGCCATGAGTGACGGCGTGCGCCCCGGCCTCACCCGACGCGACTTCGTCCGCTTCGGCGTCCTGGCGCCCACGGCGCTGGTGGCCGCCTGTGGCTGGGACGGGGGCTCGCTGCTCGAGCCGAAGCTCCGGTCGTTCAGCCGGATCAACGACTGGGTGGGCGAGAAGCTCTTCTTCTCGCGTACCCGGCTCGCGCGCGAGTATCCTGCCTCCCAGCGCACGCCGGTGATGGACTTCCCGGCCTATTCCATCACGCACAACCTGAGCGGCAGCTTTCCGGAGATCCCGGCGGACTGGGCGCTGCAGGTAGGGGGACTGGTCCGGACGCCGGTGCGGCTCACTCCGGCGATGCTCGAGGCCATGCCGAGGGTCACCTACACCGTCAAGCATCACTGCGTGGAAGGCTGGACCGCGATCGCCACCTGGACCGGCGTGCCCGTCTCGGCGGTGACGCAGATGGTCCAGCCGACCGGAGAGGCCCGCTACCTCCGGTTCGACTCGTTCGACAGCCAGTACTACAACGGATGGGATCTGGCGAGCGCGATGCACCCGCAGACGATCCTGGCCTATGCCTGGAACGACCGACCGCTCACTATCGAGCACGGGGCGCCGCTTCGGTTGTATTCACCGGTGAAGCTGGGCTACAAGCTCACCAAGTATGTCACCGGGATGAGCTTCACCCGCGAGCGGCCGGGTGGCTATTGGGAGGACCAGGGCTACCCGTGGCTGGGCGGCATCTAGCGCGTCAGTCGAGCTGCTCGGCCTCGATGGTCACGTCCGCCCCGCCATCGGGCAGATAGCTCACCCGGACCCGCCACGGCCGACAGCACACCTGGCAATCCTCGACGTACTCCTGGTGGCGCCCGCCGGCAGGATCGAGCGCGATGTCGTTCAGCTCGCCGCAGTAGGGACACAGCACCGTGGCTTCGGTGTCCGCGGTGTCGTCGCCATGGTCGTCGTATTCGCTCATTCCGCCACACCTCCCCTATATTCCGCTGCATTCCGAATTCAACCCGGTGGTCCCGGCGTCCGGCGCGATCCGGACTTCTTCTCCCCCTCGGGCTCACGGCCGGGCTGCTCCTGGCCCGCGCGTGGCACACGAGCCCTCTGACCGATCCGCTGGGCGCTCCGCTCCCGCCCGCCCTGCACCTCGTGTATCCCCCGACCTACGTGCTGCTCGCCCCGCTGTTCACCCTATGGGACGGCGTGTCGATGCTCAGCATGAGCCGCCTTCAGGGCTTCCTGGTGGGGCTGGCGGTGCTGTACGCCGTCTGGCGAGCCGGGCGCGCGGCGTGGCGGCGCATCGCCTGGAGCGATCGGCCGCCGCCACGGTCGCCGCTCCGGCACGAGCTCAAGCTGCTGACCGCATCGCTCGCCGGGCTGGTGCTGTTCGTAGCCGTCGGCATCCTGTGGCACCGGCCGATGGCCGCGCTGGCCGGTGCCGGCGACGCCTTGGTGTTCGACGTGCACAGCCACACCAACGTATCGCACGACGTGCGCGGCACCCTCATGCGAGGGTTCGATACCGATGCCAACCTTCGATGGCACCGGCGCGCCGGGTTCGACGCGGTGTTCGTCACTGACCACAATACCGTGGCCGGCCTTCGGCCGCACAACGGCCCGCCAACGCTCTGCCCGGGGATCGAGGTCAGCGCGTGGCGGGCCCATGTGGTGCTGTTGGGCGATTCGACGCCGGTGGACCCGCGCCGCTACAATGGCTCGCTCGCGGGGCTCGAGCTGCTGCTCCGAGAGAGCCACACGCTGTACGGCGCGCTCAGCGTGCTCTCGCTGCCCGAGTACGAGCGCAATCATCGGGGTCGGCTCGACTCGCTGGCGACCGCGGGCGCCGACGGCTTCGAGCTGGTGAACGCGTCGCCCAAGGCGAACGAGATGACCCGCGCGCGGCGCGACTCGGTCGCGGCGCTGGCGCGCCGCACCGGCCGTTTCGTGGTGGGCGCGAGCGACAGCCATGGCTGGGGCGCGACCAACATGGTCTGGAACCTCCTGCCGCTCACCGGCACGCGGCCCGACGGGCCGGCGGCGTGCTCGGCGATCCTCCACGCGCTCCGCGAGGGCTTCGGCACCACCCGCATCGTAGAGCGCGCCCGGCTCCGCCCCGACAGCGCCTGGCCCGGGTGGCTCACCCCCGCGGGCGTCGTGTGGGAGACCTGGCGCGGCCTGACCTGGGCGCTCACGGTCAGCTGGCTCGCCTGGATCTGGCTGCTGTGGGCCGCCTTCCGCCGGCGATATACTTAACCCCGCTCCCTCGACTTCGGATTACGCATGCCCCGTGCGCACTTCCTCGGGACCGGCCTCGCGGTCCCCGACCGGGTCGTCACCAACGACGATCTGTCCCGCGTCATGGACACCAGCGACGAATGGATCCGGACCCGCACCGGCATCCAGGAGCGCCGTTGGGTGCGCGAGGGCGAGACCAACGCGGCGCTGGCCCACACGGCGAGTCTCAGCGCGCTGGAGGCGGCGGGGCTCGAGCCGTCGGGGATCGACGCCATCGTCTACGCTACCTCCACGCCCGATCACTTTGCCCCGGGCGGCGGCGTCTACCTCCAACGGCTGCTCGGGGTGGGCGCGATCCCCTCGATCGACATCCGCAACCAGTGCAGCGGGTTCGTGTATGCGCTCGCCATCGCCGACTCGTTCATCCGGGTGGGCCTCTACCGCCACGTCCTGGTGGTGGGCGCCGAGGTCCAGTCGACCGCGCTCGACGTGAGCACCGCGGGCCGGAACACCGCGGTGATCTTCGCCGACGGGGCTGGCGCGGTGGTGCTGGGGCCCGGTGACGATGACAGGGGGATCCTGGCGTTCGACCTCCACGGCGACGGCACGTACGCCGAAAAGCTGTGGGTGGATGCGCCGGGATCGATGTACCATCCCCGGGTGTCGGCCAGGCAGATCGAGGAAGGGCGACATTTCCTGGAGATGGACGGGAAGGAGGTCTTCCGTCACGCGGTGGCGCGCATGCCCGAATCGGTCGCGGCGGTGCTGGCCGCCACGGGACACACCACTCGCGATCTCAGCCTGCTGGTGGCCCATCAGGCCAATCTCCGCATCGCGGAGATGATGCAAAAGTCCCTCGGCCTCCGTGACGACCAGGTGTACAACAACATCATGTGGTACGGCAATACCACCGCGGCGACCATTCCCATCGCGCTCGACGAATGCGCGCGCTCGGGCCGCCTCAAGCCGGGCGATCTGGTGGCGATGACGGCGTTCGGCTCGGGGTTCCTGTGGGGGAGTGCGTTGGTGCGGTGGTAGGCGGGAGGACGGAAGGGCGATAGGGCGATAGGGCGATAGGG
>DATEJD010000452.1:0-3321 GCA_035278325.1 Gemmatimonadales bacterium
TACCCGATCGACGTGGCCCTGCTCGACGCCGAGCGCCGGGTCCTGTCGCTCCACCCCGCGCTCCGGCCCGGCTGGCACATGGCCGCCGCGCGCGGCGCCCGCTTCGCACTGGAACTACCCGCCGGCACCCTGGCTCGGAGCGGCACGCTCCCCGGTGACCGGCTCGACTGGCAGGAGACGAGCGCCGGCCCCGACGGCCGGCGCGGCTCTCATCTGGAGGCCGTGTCATGAGCGCGATGCCCGCAATGTCCTCGAACGACGCCCCGCACGAGCGCCGCGACGAGAGACCGGTGGCCCCGGACAAGCTGTCCGACACCGGCCTCACCGGCGACTTCGTCCGCGACCTGCTGCTCAAGACCCTCTACGTCCAGGGCACCCGCACCGGCCAGCAGCTGTCCGAGTTCGTGGCGATCCCGTTCGGCCTGATCGACGACGAGCTGCTCACCCTGCAGCAGCGCCGGTTCATCGAGGTCCGCGGCACCCACGGCCCCAACCGCGGCAGCTACGTGTTCGACCTGGCCGGCGACGGGCGGGCCCGCGCCAAGGACGCGTTCGAGGCCAGCCAGTACGTCGGCCCCGCGCCGGTGCCGCTGGCGCAGTACCGGGAGCGGATGCACATCCAGTCCATCCAGCACGCCCACGTGACCCAGGAGGTGCTCCGCGAGGGCCTGAGCCACCTGGTGCTGGAGGACGCCATCTTCGACGTGCTGGGCCCGGCGGTGAACTCGTCCAAGTCGATCTTCCTCTACGGGCACCCCGGCAACGGCAAGACCGCCATCGCCGAGGCGGTCTCCCAGATGCTGGGCGGCAGCATCTACGTGCCGCACGCGGTGGAGATCGACGGCCAGATCATGACGGTGTTCGACCCGGTGCATCACGAGCGGATCGAAGAGGGGCCGGCCACGCCGGGCACCGAGGCCATCTGGCTCCGGAAGGACTCCTACGACCGGCGCTACGCCCACTGCCGGCGGCCGATCGTGGTGACCGGCGGCGAGCTCACGCTCGAGCAGCTCGACCTGCAGTACGACCCGTTCACCAAGCTCTACCAGGCGCCGTTCCAGGTGAAGGCCAACGGCGGCGTGCTCATCGTGGACGACTTCGGCCGCCAGCGGGTGCCCCCGCGCGACCTGCTCAACCGGTGGATCGTGCCGCTCGAGAAGCGGATGGACTACCTCACGATGCACACCGGCGGGAAGTTCCCGATCCCGTTCGACTGCCTGCTCATCTTCGCGACCAACCTGGATCCGGCGGAGCTGGTGGAAGAGGCGTTCCTCCGGCGCATCCACTACAAGATCCCGGTGAACAACCCGACCCGGGCCGAGTACGCGCTGATCTTCCAGCGGGTGTGCGAGGCCCAGGGGATCGGGTTCACGCCCGAGGCGCTGGCGCAGATCGATCGCGACTGGTACAAGGGCCACCGGATTCCGCCGCGGGCCTGCCATCCGCGCGACATCCTGTCGCACGTGACCGACATCGCCAAATACCAGAACGTGCCGCCGCGGCTGTCCACCGACCTGGTGGACCGCGCCTGCCGCTCCTACTTCCTGAGCAACGAGCAGGACAACCAGGGATGACCGACCAACAGAAGGCCGAGGCTCCGGCCCACGGCGGCGATCAGCTCCTCCGGCACATGGCGGAGCGGATCCAGAATCTCGAGCGCGAGGGCCGCCGGCTCCGGCGGCTCTGGATGAGCACGATCATCGGGCTGGCGGTGCTGCTGGGGCTCGCGGCGTCGCTGGTGATCGTGTCCGCCAAGCACGGCTTTCCCGGCACCGTGGCCGACGTGATCGAGTCGCGCCAGTTCCTGGTGCGCGACAAGGGCGGCACGGTGCGCGGCGTGTTCGGCGCGACCGACGGCGGCGACCTCCGCCTGAGCCTTCAATCGTCCGGCAGCCGGGCCGGCGTGACCCTCACCGCCCTCAAGGGCGGCGCCTCGGGGCTCACCTTCACCGACAGCGCCGGCAAGGCGCGCGGCGTGCTGGGCCTCCTGCCCGACGAGACCACCAGCCTCACCTTCGGCGACCGGAACGGGCAGACCCGGAGCGCGCTGAGCCTCAACCCCGAGGGCTCGGCGACGCTGGTGTTCGCCGACCGCACCGGCTCCACGCGCGCCGGCCTGGGGGTGGACAGCCGCGGGGTGGGGACGTTCACCGTGGTGGATCGCCCGGGCGCCGCCCGCACGCCCGAGCCCGAGGCCGACTCGTCGGACGACGCGGGCGACACCGGTCCCACGGCCGCTCCGGCCCCGAATCCCGCGAAGAAGTAGCGCCGTGCGCATTCTGGTGACCGGCGGCGCGGGCTTCATCGGCTCGCACCTGAGCGACCGGCTGCTGGCCGAGGGGCATCACGTGGTGTGCCTCGACAACTTCTTCACCGGCCGCCGGGCCAACCTCGAGCACCTGCTGGACCATCCCGGGTTCGAGGTGATGCACCACGACGTGTGCGAGCCGATGTACATCGAGGTGGACCAGATCTACAACCTGGCCTGCCCCGCCTCGCCGGTGCACTACCAGTACAATCCCGTCAAGACCGTCAAGTCGAACGTGATGGGCACCCTCAACATGCTGGTGCTGGCCAAGCGGGTGGGTGCCCGGATCCTCCAGGCGTCGACCTCGGAGGTCTACGGCGACCCGACGATGCACCCGCAGCCCGAGAGCTACTGGGGCAACGTGAACACCATCGGCCCGCGGGCCTGCTACGACGAGGGCAAGCGGGTGGCCGAGACGCTGATGTCGGACTACCACCGGGAAGACAACGTGGACATCCGCATCGCCCGGATCTTCAACACCTACGGGCCGCGGATGGCGGAGAACGACGGCCGGGTGGTGTCCAACTTCATCGTACAGGCGCTCCGGGGCGAGGAGCTGACGCTCTACGGCACCGGGGAACAGACCCGCTCGTTCTGCTACGTGGACGACCTGGTGGACGGGCTGGTGCGGCTCATGAACGCGGAGGGCGGCGATCGGTACCTGCCCGTGAACCTGGGCAACCCGGTGGAGTTCACGATCAAGGAGCTGGCGGAGGAGGTCGTGAAGGTGGTGGGGGGGCAGAGCCGGGTGACGTACCGGCCGCTGCCGCAGGATGATCCGACGCAGCGGCAGCCGGATATCACGCGGGCGAGGGAGTGGCTGGGGTGGGAGCCGCACATTCAGCTGGCCGACGGGTTGGTCCGCACCGTGGATTACTTCCGGCTTCGGCTGGCTCGGCGGAACCGGGCTGCTTTGTCGCGCCTCGATCGGGGCGAAGCGCCGCCTGATTAGTTGGCGTTCCGGGTCCACGGCTCCGGCGGGGTCGGCGATGCTCCCGCCGGGCCGCTGCAGT
>DATEJD010000453.1:0-10280 GCA_035278325.1 Gemmatimonadales bacterium
GATCGAGCGCAGCGCCGAGGCGAACGTGAGGCCCGCCTTCTCGTGCACCTGCACCTGGACGATGTTCTCGCCGAGTCGGTACTCCACCGGGTCTTCCACCGTGACGATGTTGACGCCCTCGCTCTGGATCATCCGGATGGCGGAGTAGAGCGTGGTGGTCTTGCCCGATCCGGTGGGACCGGTGACGAGCAGGATCCCCTCCTTGGCCGACAGGAGGCTCCGCACCGCGTTCTGCTCCTCCTGGTGCATCCCGAGCGCGTCCAGGCTCAGCACGGTCGCGCGCTGGCTCAGGATGCGGATCACCACCTTCTCGCCGAGCGAGGCGGGCAAGGTGGACACGCGGAGATCCACCGGCTCGCCGTTGACGCTCACCCGGGCCCGACCGTCCTGCGGCCGGAGCCGGTCGGCGATGTCGAGGCCCGACATGATCTTGATGCGGGAGATGAGGGGCAGCCCGGCATTGCGCGGGATCTTCATCACCTGGCGGAGCACCCCGTCGATCCGGTAGCGCACCACCACGCCGCCTTCGATCGGCTCCACGTGGATGTCGCTCGCCCGGCTGGTGACCCCGTCGGCGAGCATCACGTCCACCAGCCGGATGATCGGCCGCTGACTCGCCTCTTCGGCGCTGGCGGCGGCCTCTTCCTCTTCCTGGAGCTCCTTGACCTCGAAGTCGCCGCCGATGCCCTCGAGCAACCGGTTCATCGCCGCGTCTTCGTTGCGGTAAAGCTCGTCCAGCCGGTGCCGGATCGTGGTCGGCGCACCCAGCAGCATGCGCACTTCGCGGCCGGTGGCGAACGCCAGCATCTTCTCCGCGTCGATATCGAACGGATTCGCGGTGGCGACCTCGAGGTACGAGTCGGTCTGACCCACGGGCACCACGTTGAAGCGACGGGCCACCTGCTCCGGCACCGCCTGCTGCAGCTTGGCGTCGAGCCGGCTCAGGTCGGCCACCGGAATCCGGAACCGCTTGGCGATGGCCTGCAGGATGTCCGGGTCGGCCAGCAGCTTCCGCTGGACCAGGATTTCCCACAACGACCCGGGCGCCGACGCTGGCTCCTGCCGGATAGCCGCGATGGTCCCGTCGGGCAGAAGGGGCTCAATGGTGTGCACCAGCCATTCGTCGGTGAACTGCATGCGAAGCAGGCTCTGGCGGTTGTGGAATACGGCGGGTCGCGCGGCAGGAGACGCCGAATGGGGAAGATAAGAGGGCTATAACAAGCCCCACCAGTCCCGGTTTACGTCGATCGTGAGCCCGAAATCGCCGGTCCGGAGACCGATCCCGGCCTCGACCCGAAGGAGCCGCATGAACCACTCCAGGGCGACCCCAGCCACCGGCCGGACCCCGTCGCTCGACCCCCACGGCACGCCGCCGAGCGGCCGGCCCGCGGCACCGAGGGCGACGAACGGCGCCACCGTGACCCGGCGGCCGGTGGAGGCAAAGGAGCCCAGTGGGATCGCCGGCACCGGGGCCTCGAATCTCCACTCGACCTGGCCCAGGGCCATGTCCCGGCCGCCGTACGCCCGGAACGGCTCGCCCACCAGGGTCCCGCGCCCGCCCAGCACGAAGCTTCGGTAGGTGGGAAGCCCGTCCGTCGCCGTGCCCAGGAAGGTCCGGGTGACCAACTGATGGCCCGCCAGCATGGTCTGCCAGCGCCCCTCGACCGTCACCCGCGCGTAGTCCCGTGGTCCGGTTCCCCCCTCCAGGCGGATACGCCCCTGCAGGTCGTGGCTGACCGCGATCCCCCCGCTCGCGCGCTCGATCTCCACGGTGCCCACACCCCACGTCCCGGACCCGAGCGCCGGATTGGGGCGATAGCTTCCTGTCGCCGGGGTGGCCCGCGTGGTGACCGACCGGCTCTCCTGCACGCCGCCCGTCCAGAGCAGCGCCGTCCGCCCGCTCAATCGGTGCCGGAGTCCCAGCCTGGCGCCGGTGAGGAGCACGTAGTCGCCATAGTCCTTCCCGCCCTCCTGCGACAGCAGCGAGTTGAGCACCGGCGAGATCACCGGCAGGTCGCTCAGGTCCTGGATCCGCCGCTCTCCGGTCAGGCTCACCTGGGTGGCGCCCAGGCCCGCGGTGACATCGACGCCGCCGGTGATGCGGTGGTCCGACGTGCCGTAGCCGATCGAGGGCCGCACCTGGACCCGTCGCTGGCCCAGCCCGATAGCGGCCCCGAAGCCGAGGGCGAGTCCCTGGACCCGGTTCACGTGGACCACGTCGCTCACCGATCCGGCCGCCAGCCGATCCGAGGGGAGGCCGCTCAGTGCCCGCGCACCGGCGATCCGCTCCACCTCGACCCGCAAGGCGTCCATGTCCTGGCGGTTGACCGGCGCGGCCACGCCCGCCACCGCCTGGTCGAGCGGCTCGGCCCAGCTCGAATCGTTCGGCCGGGGATGCGTGAGGCCGGCGATCGCCGGGCCCGCGAACAGGACCTCGGGGAGCGGCACGTTGAAGTCGTATCCCTCGATCTCCCACCGCCCCCGGATGATGCCGCGCGCCGGAAAGTCGAGCCACTTGGTCCGCCGCCGGATCTCGATCTCCTGGCGGTACGGCAGCCAGTAGCGCTGCTCGTAGAGCGAGTTCTCCAGCGCGATGCTGATGTCCTCGAGCTGAGGATCGAGATAGGCCGCGGGCGTGAAGCTGAAGCGGAACCGCACCAGCTCGGCGGTGGCCACGTCGAGGTAGAGGGTGCCCACGACCAGCGGGTGGGCGAACACCCGCGGGCGGACCTGTACCTCACGCACCAGCGTGACGCCGGCGGCCGTCCGGATGGCGAGCGAATCGCCCAACGCGTAGTCGTAGGCCGCGAGCCCGCCCGGCGAGAGCGGGTGCGGCACGTCGCGGACCTCGTCCCCCTCGCCGATCCGGATGACGTTGCCGAAATTGTTGGTGACGATGCCGAGATGATCGCGGTGGTAGTTGATGTCGGTGGGCAGGAAGCTGCCGTCGCGCCACCCGAGGATGACCTGCTTGCTCCGGTCCGGGGCGCGCCAATACACTTCCACGCGCAGCTCGTCGGCCTTGACCAGCCGGGGCGGCTCGGTCAGCCCCTCGCCTACCTGCGCCAGAAAGAAGACGAAGCCATGCGCCCGGGTGCGATAGCTCACGAGCGACGAATCGGCCTGTGTCGCGAGGCGTCGCTCGACCGCGCGCCGCACCAGCGCCACGGCCGCGGGCGTGTTCCAGGCCTGCGCCGCGAGTGGAGCGGCCTGGCCAAGCAGCAGGGCCATCGCCAGCCGGACCGATCGTTGCACGGCGCCCCTCTCACGCTGACGGAAAGTCGATGACGGCAATATTCCGGCACCCGGCGAGCGCGGCAAGCGTGCTCTGTGCCGCGCTCACGGCGTGCGGCGGGCGGGCGCCGTCCGGCGCCAAAGGGGCGGAGCCGGCGCCTGTCCGGGTCGTTCCGCTCGCGTCGGCCATCGTCCTCGAGACCTCGGGCCCGCCGCCGTCCGACACCGCGGTGACCTTCACGGCGGGCGAGCCCCGCGTCATCGTGCTGCGTCATGGGCCGCCGGAGAACGTAGTGTTCGCGGAAGTGTCGTTCGCCCCGCGGACCTTTCACGCCGACAGCGGGCGGTCGGTGAAGGTGGAGATCCACCCCCGGCCCGGGGTGTACGGCATCGATCTCATCACCAGCGTGCCGTTCAGCGAAGGTGCGTCGGTTGTCTTCAGGTACCCCCGCTACTTCTCCGCGCCGGCCAAAGCCCGCGCCGTCTACGGCAGCGACGCGCTGTACGAGCGCGCCCTGGGCATCGGGCAGGTGCTGGGGACCGGGCAGTCGCTGTCCCTGCTGCCGACGACGAGGCCGGGCCCGGACAACCTCGAGGCCGCGCTCCCCGCCCCCGGGACCTATCTGGTCGCCGCACCCGAGAGCCCATGAGCTTCGAGGCATTCGCTGAGCGCGCCCAACAGGGTGGCATGGTCCCGGTGACCCGCCAGGTCGTGCTTGACGGCGACACACCGGTCTCGGCCTTTGCCAAGCTGCACCGCGGCCCGTACGGTTTTCTGCTCGAGTCGCTCGAGGGCGGCGAGCGCTGGGCTCGCTACACCTTCCTGTCGACCGATCCGAGCGAGGTGTTCCGCTACCGCGGCCGCACCTGCGAGCGGTGGACCCCGCTCGAGGGCTGGCACCCCGTCGCCACCGACCTCCCGCCGCTCGAGCATCTGGGCCGCCTGCTGCGCCGGCATCCCCCGGTGGCCGTTCCCGGGCTGCCGCGCTTCATCGGCGGAGCCGTGGGCTACCTCGGCTACGACGTGGTCCGCACCATCGAGTCGCTGCCAGACGCGCCGCCCGACGATCGCGACCTGCCCGACGCGGTCATGATGCTGGCCGATACCCTGCTCGTGCTCGACAACCTGTACAACCGTGCCACCGTCATCGCGAGCGTCGAGGTTGCCGCTGGGGCGGAGGAAGAGGAATTGCGCCGGCTCTACGCCGCGGCCAGCGCCCGGATCGACGACTGGATCGCCCGGCTTGCCGCTCCCGGCACCATCCGGCCCCTTTCGCTGGACCCGCCGCCGGCGCTTCCTCCGGCGGTCTCGCCTTACGCCGACGAGCGGTTCCAAGAGGACGTCCGGCGGATCAAGGAATACATCGCGGCCGGCGACACCTTCCAGACCGTGCTTTCCCGCCGGCTCGAGGTTGCCGCGCCGGATCCGCTGCTCACCTATCGCTACCTGCGGGCGCTCAATCCGGCACCGTACCTCTACTATCTCCACTGCGACGAGATCCGGGTCATCGGCAGCTCGCCCGAGATCCTGGTGCGGGTCGAGGACGGTGAGGTGACCCTCCGCCCCATCGCGGGCACCCGGCCTCGCGGGGCCACCGTCGAGGAGGACGCCGCGCTGGCCGCCGAGCTGACCGCCGACCCCAAGGAGCGCGCCGAGCATCTCATGCTGGTGGACCTCGGCCGGAACGACGTGGGCCGGGTGGCCGACTTCGGCTCGGTCCACCTCACCGCCTTCATGACGATCGAGCGGTACTCGCACGTGATGCACCTGGTGAGCGAGGTGCGAGGCCAGCTCCGACCGGGGCTCGACGCCGTGGCGGCGCTCGCCGCGTCCTTTCCCGCGGGCACCGTGTCCGGCGCGCCCAAGGTGCGGGCCATGCAGATCATCGACGAGCTCGAGCCGGTGCGCCGCGGTCCCTATGCCGGCGCGGTGGGCTACATCGGCTGGGGCGCCCGCACCATGGATACCGCGATCACCATCCGCACCTGCATCATGCGGGGCGACCGGGCCTGGATTCAGGCCGGCGCCGGCATCGTGGCCGACTCCGACCCGGCCGCCGAGTGGCGGGAGACCGAGGCGAAGGCCCGCGCCGTGCTGCTGGCGCTGGCGCTGGCGCACCGGGGCTGATCTCCGCCGCTCCCGCCGCCGTATATTCCCGCATGCCCCCGCTTCGCCTCGTCAGCACCGCCGGTGACCAGACGTTCGAGCTGCCCGAAGGACGGACGCTCGTCGTCGGCCGCGGGCTCGCGAGCGACCTCGCCATCTACGATCCGACCATCTCCCGCCGCCACGCCGAGCTGACGGTCGGCGCCGATGGGGTGCAGGTGAAGGACCTCGGCAGCTCGAACGGGACCTGCATCAACGGGGCCCGGATCACGGCCGGGCATCTCGGCCTCGAGGATACGGTCACGTTCGGGAAGGTCGCGTTCCGCCTCACCGTGCGGAGCTCGGGGGCGCCCGTGATCCAGCGGCCGGCCATCGCCGCCGAAGCGGCGGTCGCCGGCGGGAAAATCGTCCGTCAGCTCATGGTGAGCGGCGGGGGGCCGCCCGGCATCACCAGCCGCGACGGCCCGCCGCCCGGACAGCTCCGGGTGGACGCGACCCGCGGCGAGGCCCGCCAAGCGCTCAAGCTGCAGATGCTGCTCGAGGTGTCCCAGAAGCTGTCCGCCGAGCTCGACCTCGATCGCCTGCTCCGCACGGTGGTGGACACCACCTTCGAGATCATGAGCGTGGACCGGGTGACCATCGTGCTCAAGACCGAGGATACCGGCGAGCTGGTCCCCACCATCTCACGGAGCCGCCTCGGTGAGGCACAGGCCGTCCAGATCCCGCGCTCCATCGCGGAGAAGGTCATGGAGGAGCGGGTGGCCGTGGTCTCCCAGAACGCGCCCGAGGACACCCGCTTTCGGGGCCAGTCGATCCTGCTCCAGAGCGTGCGGAGCGCCATGTGCTCGCCGCTCATGGCCTCGGGCGACGAGGTGCTGGGCCTGCTCTACGTGGACAACCTGACCGCCACCAACACCTTCACCGACGAGGACCTGCAGTTCCTCGTGGCGTTCAGCGGTCTCGCGGCCGTCGGCATCAAGAACTCGCGCTACGCCGAGCAGATCCGGCGCGAGACGACCGTCCGGTCCAACTTCGAGCGCTACTTCGCCCCCAACGTCGCCGCGGACATCGCGCAGCGCGGCGAGGCCATCCGCCAGGGCGGCGAGCGGCGGCCCACCACGGTGCTGTTCAGCGACATCCGCGGGTTCACCGCCATCGCCGAGAGCATGGGACCCGACGCCCTCGCCCAGTTCCTGAGCGAGTACTTCACCGAGATGGTCGAGGTGATCTTCGAGCACGGCGGCACGCTCGACAAGTTCATCGGCGACGCGATCATGGCGTTGTGGGGGGCGCCCATCGCCCACGCGGACGACCCCGACCGGGCGCTCCGCGCGGCGCTCGCCATGCAGCGGTCGATCGCGCGGCTCAACCAGCGATGGGTGAGCCAGGGGCGTCCCGAGATCGGGGTGGGCATCGGGATCAACTACGGCGAGGTGTTCGCCGGCAACATCGGCAGCTATCGCCGGCTGGAGTACACCGTGCTCGGTGACCCCGTGAACGTCGCCGCGCGGCTCTGCGCGGAGGCCGGCCCCGGCGAGATACTCGTGAGCGAGCAGTTCCTCGGGGTGGTGCGGGATCAGGTGAGCTGTGACTACCTCCCCGAGATGGCGCTCAAGGGGAAGGCGCAGGTGGTGCAGGTGTATCGCGTGCGCGAGCTCGAGCCTCAGCGCACCTCGGTCACGGCCGCTGTGGCGCTGCGCCCTTCGAACCGGTAGGGGTGACCTGCCAGCTCGAGCAGCTCGAGCACCAGCCGGAGCGGCAGGCCCATCACGCTGAAGAAATCGCCATCGATCCGCTCGACCAGCGCCGCCCCATACCCCTGAATGCCGTACGCGCCCGCCTTGTCCATCGGCTCGCCCGTCGCGACGTACGCCTCGAGGAACGATTCGTCCATGCGGCGGAACACCACGTTGGTGACGTCGGTGGCCTGGTGGATGGCCTCGTCGGCCACCAGGACGACCGACGTGACCACCTGGTGCGTGCGGCCCTGGAGCTTCTTGAGCATCCGGAGCGCGTCGGCGGCGTCGACCGGCTTTTCCAGCACCTCGTCGCGCACCACCACGGTCGTGTCCGCCGCCAGCACCAGCCGACCGGACACCGCCAGCGCCTTCTCGCGCGCCAGCCGCTCCACGTAGTCGACCGGCGTCTCGACCGGCCGCCGGACCTCCGGAATGTTGGGCGGCGCCACCCGGACCCGCATGCCGAGCATCTCGAGCAGCTGGCGCCGGCGGGGGGACGACGAGGCGAGGGTGAGCGTGGTATCGTAGGTCATGCCCGATCCAGGATGAGAGTGACGGGTCCGTCGTTGTGAATTTCGACCTGCATGTCGGCGCCGAATTCGCCGCTCGCCACCTCGAGGCCGCGCGCCCGAAGCGCGGCAAGCAATCGCTCGTACAGCGGGATCGCGGTCTCCGGCCGTGCCGCGGTGATGAACGACGGCCGCCGCCCTTTGGCCGCGTCGCCGTACAGGGTGAACTGACTGATCACCAGAACCGCGCCGCCTACCTCGGCCAGCCCCAGGTTCATCTTCCCTTCGGCATCGGAGAAGAGCCGCAGGCCCGCCACCTTCTCGGCCATCCAATCTACCCGCTCGCCCGTGTCGTCGTGAGTGAAGCCCACCAGGAGACAGAAACCTCGGCCGATGGCCCCCACCACCCGACCATCGATCGAGACCGACGCCTGCGACACCCGCTGCAGCACGACGCGCATGGTCCTCCACCGGGAACCGCCGGTCGGGCGGTTATTGTTCATGGCAACGAGCCGACCCAAAGATAGACCCAGTTCGCATCCGGGAGAGAGCGTCCGCTTGTCCAATACCGTCCGCGCCGCGGCCCGCCCGAGGCCCGGTTCCCAGGCCTGTATCGCTCCGGCCCCCCATCGCCCCGAGCCATCCACCTGGCCCGACGACCGGCTCACCGTGTCGTGGCTGGGCCATGCCACCGTCCTGGTCAACTTCCTCGGCAGCTCCCTCGTGACCGATCCGGTGCTCGAGCACCGGATCGGCCTGGGACGCGGCGTGGTCAAGCTCGGGCCGCGGCGCCTCATTCAGCCCGCGCTGCGAAAGCGCGAGCTCCCGCGTCTCGACGCGGTGCTGCTGTCGCACGCCCACATGGACCACACCGACCTGGGCACGCTCCGCGCCATTCCGGCGAGCACCCGGGTCGTGGTCCAGTCGGGCAATCGCGATCTCGTCCGGCGGTTCCACGCGGTGGACGAGCTGGCGTGGGGCGAGCGTACCCGGGTCGGCGCGCTCGAGATCGAGTCGGTCGAGACCCGTCATTGGGGCGCCCGGATGGTCACCGACCGGCATCGGGGCTGGGGAGGCTATCTGCTGCGGAAGTCGGGGCTCACCGTGCTGTTCGGCGGCGACACCGCCTATACCGACGCGTTCGATCACCTCGGTGACCGAGACCGGATCGATCTCGCCATTCTGCCCATCGGCGCGTACGACCCCTGGATCAGCAATCACGCGTCGCCCGAGGAGGCATGGCGCATGTTCCAGCGCCTGGGGGCCTCCTACTTCCTGCCGATCCACCATTCCACCTTCCGGCTGAGCCGCGAGCCGCTCGACGAGCCGATGCGGCGACTGCTCGCGATCGCGGGGCCCGAGCGGTGGCGCGTGGTGATCTCCGAGGTAGGCCAGACCTGGACCTTGCCGGTGGACGACTGAGCGTCGGCCCGGGTCCGGCGTGAAGGTCCTCCACGTCATCGACCACATGGGGCTGGGCGGCGAGCAGCGGGTCGTCCAGGACCTGGCGCTCATGCACGGCCCCGAGTTCGAGCCGGTCGCCTGGTCGCTCAGGAGCCACGAGCTGCCGGGCGTGACGGAGCGCATGGCCGCGGCGGGCGTGGCCTACCGGACCTTCGGGCTTTCGGCGGGCAACCCGCTCGCCGCTCTGGATGTTCGGCGCAGCCTGGTGCGGACCCGTCCGGCCGTGGTGCACCTGCATCTCGAGGTCAGCACGCTGGTGGGCGCGCTCGCCACGCTGTCGTTGCCCGTCCCACGCCCCCTGCTGGTCGCCTCGGTGGCCAACGATCCTTACCGCCAGAGCGCCTTTCACCGCTGGGCTGGCCGCCGCCTGGCGAGATCGGTGGACCTCCACATCACCCATTCGCGGGGCATCCGCGACTCGATGCTCCGCGCCTATGCCGGCCGCCCGCGCCGAGTCGAGGTCGTGAATCTCGGCATCGACCTCGGACGGTTCCGCCGCGACCTCGCCGAAAGCGCCCGAGTGGCCGAGTATCGCCGCGGTGCCGGGCGGGTTGTTGGCGCCATCGGACGCCTGGTTCCACAGAAGGCCATGCACGTGCTGATCGACGCCACGCCGGCGCTGCTCGGCGCCGACCCCACCCTGCGCGTCCTTATCGTGGGCGATGGACCCCTCCGCGCCGAGCTCGACGCCCAGGCCGCCCGCCTCGGCGTCGCGCACGCCGTTCGGTTCGCGGGTTACCAGGAGGACGTCGTGTCGGCGTATGCCGCGATGGATGTCTTCGTGCTCCCCTCACGCGACGAGGGGTTCGGCCTGGTGTTCCTGGAGGCGATGGCGATGGGGGTGCCCGTGGTCGGTACCCGGGTCATCGGGAGCGAGGACGCCGTCGATGACGGCGTCACTGGTCTGCTGGTCCCCTACGCCGATCCGGATGCTCTCGCCGCGGCGGTGCGCGGGATCCTCGAGCGACCGGAGCTGGCTCACCGGCTCCGCGAGACCGCCTTGGAGCGGGTTCGGCGGGTGTACTCCAGGGAGCAACTCGCCGCCCGCGTGGAGGCGCTCTACCGGGAGCTGCTGGCGGGGCGAACCGAGGGGCGGGCGGCAGCGCTGCGGGCCTAGCAGGGAGTCACCCTGAGCGCAGCGAAGGGGCCATGCCCCGACACATGGCCCCTTCGCTGCGCTCAGGGTGACGCCCGCCGCCGAGAGGCCATGGGTCGCCTTTCCCGAGG
>DATEJD010000454.1:0-2193 GCA_035278325.1 Gemmatimonadales bacterium
CCCGCGGCCATCATCATGCTGCAGCCCGATCTCGGCAGCACCCTCGTGCTCTCGGCCATGGTGTTCGGCATCCTGGCGGTGGCGGGGTTGTCCTGGCGCTGGCTGGTCGGTCTGCTGGCCTCGGTCGGGGTCGTCGGCACGATCGTGGTGACGACGCACATCCTCAAGGCGTACCAGCTCAATCGCCTGATGGCGTTCACCAACCCAGCGCTCGATCCGCAGGGCGCGGGCTACAACACCATCCAGGCGCGGATCGCGGTCGGTAACGGCGGGGTCCTCGGTCAGGGCCTCTTCCAGGGCGCGCAGACCCGTGCCGGATTCGTCCCCGAGCAGCACACCGACTTCATCTTCACCGTTGCGGGGGAGGAGTTCGGCCTGATCGGCGCCGGGATCCTGGTCCTGCTCTTCGCGATCGTCGTGTGGCGGATCGTGCGGATCGCGATCCGGGCCGACGACATGTTCGGTCGTGTCGCCGCGGCCGGCATCGCGTGCTGGCTGGCCTTCGAGGTGTTCCAGAACATCGGGATGTGCCTGGGCATCATGCCGGTGACCGGTGTTCCCCTTCCCCTGGTCTCCTACGGCGGCACCGCCATGTTCGCGACCATGATGGGCCTGGGGTTGGTGCAGAACATCCATCTGCGCTCGCACCGTCTGCTGCGCTAAGTTCGGTGGTGATGAGTACCGCAGCAGAAGTGGCTCCGGCCCCGAGCGGCGAATATTCGCATCGCCAGATCCTGACGATCCTGACGGGGCTGCTGCTCGGGATGTTCCTCGCGGCGCTGGATCAGACCATCGTCTCGACCGCGATCCGAACCATCTCCGATGACCTGCACGGCCTCAGCATCCAAGCCTGGGTGACGACCGCCTACCTGGTGACCTCGACGATCACGACGCCCATCTACGGGAAGCTCGGCGACCTGTGGGGCCGCAAGAAGCTCTTCCTGTTCGCCATCACGATCTTCATCCTCGGATCGGCGGCGTGCTCCTTCGCGACCTCGATGTACGAGCTGGCTGCCTTCCGCGCCTTCCAAGGGCTGGGCGCCGGTGGTCTCATGACCCTCGTGCTCGCGATCATCGGCGACATCGTGTCGCCCCGGGAGCGCGCTCGCTACACCGGCTACTTCATGGCGACGTTCGGCACCGCCAGCGTGCTCGGGCCGGTCATCGGTGGTTTGCTGGCAGGCACCAGCTCCATTCTGGGGATCGCCGGCTGGCGGTGGGTGTTCCTGGTCAACGTGCCGATCGGCATCCTGGCGTTGTTCGTGATCGTCCGGACGCTCCACGTCCAGCACACCAAGCGTGAGGCCCGGATCGACTGGAGGGGTGCGGTGGCTCTCGTCGTCTGCCTGGTTCCACTCCTGGTCGTGGCCGAGCAGGGTCGCGAGTGGGGTTGGGGCTCCGCACGTTCGCTGATCTGCATCGCGATCGGAGTCGTCGGCCTGGTGCTCTTCGTCTGGGCCGAGTCCCGGATGAAGCTCGAGGCGCTCATCCCGCTCAAGCTCTTCACCATCAAGGCCGCCTCCGTCACCATCGCCGCGAGCGTCATCGTCGGTATGGGCATGTTCGGAGCCATGATGCTGCTGCCGCTCTACATGCAGATCGTGCACGGTGCCACACCGACCCAGTCCGGGTTCCTGATGTTGCCGCTGGTGGCCGGCCTGATGTGCGCGTCACTCATCTCGGGTCGCATCATCTCCAAGACCGGGCGCACCCGTCCGTTCCCGATCATGGGCTCGATGTTGATGGCGATCGGCTTGTTCCTGCTGTCGCTGATCACGGCGGACACGGCGCTGTGGAAGGTCGATCTGACCATGGCGCTCGTCGGCTACGGCATCGGCAACTGCATGCAACCGCTGATCCTCACCATGCAGTCCTCGGTGCCGCCCACCGCGATCGGGGTGGCGACCTCGAGTGCCACCTTCTTCCGCCAGATCGGCGGCACCATCGGTGTCGCCATGTTCCTGTCCCTGCTGTTCGGGGCCGTGGGACCGCACATCGAGACCTCGTTCAAGCATGCCGAGACGACCCCGGCGTTCCAGATCGCTGCGAGGAAGGCGCTCGCGGAGGCGCCGAGCTCTGCCGATCACCGGTTGATCGCCCGGCCGCAGAGCGTCCTGGCGGGGATCTCGAACGACTCGTCGGTGATCCAGCAGCTCAACCCCGCCCTTGCGCACCCGGTGAAGTCGGGCTTCG
>DATEJD010000455.1:0-4864 GCA_035278325.1 Gemmatimonadales bacterium
ACTGGCGGGTGCTCGGCTTCACCCTCGCGGTGACCGGCGTGACGGCCGTGCTCTTCGGGCTGGCGCCGGCTCTCCGCGCCACCCGGGTCGAGCTTGGCACCAGTCTCCGGTCCGGCGGCCGCGGCACCACGGGCGGCCTGCTGGGTGGTCCGGGACGGATCGGGGCCGGGAAGCTGCTGGTTGTTCTGCAGGTGGCGCTCTCGCTCATCCTGCTGGTCGGGACCGGCATGCTGATCCGCAGCACGCGCGCGCTCACGAACGTGGACCCGGGACTGGCGCGCGAACGGCTGCTGATCGTGACGGTGGACGCCGCGCCCACTGGCCTCGAAGGGGAGCGGCTCGGCCAGCTGGCGCGAGTGCTGCTCGAGCGGGTCCGCGCCATTCCGGGCGTGGCGGCGGCCAGCTTCTCGGAGAACGGGATCTTCAGCGGCACCGAGTCGGCCACCAGCCTCCAGGTGATCGGATTTTCGCCCCGCGCGGAGGACGATACCGTCGTCAACTACGACCGGGTGGGCCCCGGCTACATCACGGCGGTCGGCGCCAGACTCATCGCCGGCCGGGACTTCACCGACCGCGACGACGATCACACGCCGCGCGTGGCCCTGGTCAACGCGACCATGGCCGCGTTCTACTTCCCGCGCGGAGCAGCGATCGGCCGGCGCCTCGTGGTGGACAGCGCGACCTACGAAGTCGTCGGCGTCGTGGCCGACACCAAGGACCACGAGCTGCGGCAGGTCCCGGCCCGACGGGTGTACCTGCCGGCATATCAGGCGGGACCGATGCCGCTGGAGTTCAGTTTCGAGCTGCGCGCCACCGGCGACCCGACCCAGCTCGTGACCGCCGTCCGGCGAGAGCTCTCGGCCGCGAACGCCTCGCTGCTGGTGCTGAACAGTGATCCGCTGACGACGCTGATGCGCTTGTCGATCAGCCAGGACCTCCTGGTGGCCCGGGTGGCCACCTTTTTCGGGGCGCTGGCGCTGGCGCTGGCTGCGCTCGGACTGTACGGCGTCATGATGTACGCCACCCTGCGCCGGACCAGCGAATTCGGGCTCCGCATGGCGCTCGGCGCCGACGGCGCGCGAGTCCGGGGGATGGTCCTGCGGGAAGCGCTCGCCCTCGTGGCCGGTGGAACCCTCGTGGGCGTGCCGCTCGCGCTGGCGGCAGCACGGCTGCTGCGGAACCAGTTGTACGGGGTCGAGCCGATCGACCTTCCGTCCATCGCGGCCGCGCTCGGTGTGCTGCTGGTGAGCGCCGCGATCGCCGGCTACCTGCCGGCGGCCCGCGCGGCGCGGGTCGGTCCGCTGGAGGCGCTGCGCGTGGAGTGATCGCGATAGCGGCAACATGAGATGAGTCGATCAGTTGCGGCGCCGGGGGCTCGCGAGTCTCCGGCGCCGTGTATATTGCGCCTGCCGTGGCCGCCGAGGAGGAGCCGTCGTGTCCAGCATCCTGCCGATCATCCATCAGGCCGCGCTCCCGCGCGAACGCCTGATCCTGCGGGACCCGCCGAGCGCTGAGGCGATCGAGATGGACGTGCTCATCGTCGGCGCCGGTCCGGCGGGCCTCGCCTGCGCGATCGAGCTGGCACGACTGGCCAGGCGCGAGCAGGAAAGCGGTGGCAGCCTGGGGGAGGTGAACATCGGCGTGCTCGAGAAGGCCGAGAGCCTGGGCGAGCACAGTCTCTCCGGCGCCGTGGTGAACCCCCGCGCGTTCCACGAGCTGTTTCCCGACCTCACGCCCGCGGACTTTCCGTTCCGCCAACCCGTGCCCGATGAGGCCGTGTACTTCCTCACCGAAAGCCGGGCGCAGCGGATCCCCACGCCGCCGACCATGCACAATCGGGGCTTCTACACGGCCTCGATCTGCGAGATCGTCCGCTGGCTCGGCGAGCAGGCCGAAGGTCTCGGGGTCAACCTGTTTGCCGGGTTCCCGGTGGACGCGCTGCTGGTGGAGGGGCAGACGGTACGTGGGGTGCGCACTACGCCGTCCGGCCTGGCCCGCGACGGCACGCCCGGCCCGAACGCTACACCGCCCACCGATCTCACCGGCCGTGTGACGGTGGTGGCCGAGGGCACTCGGGGCCCGCTGGGCCAGGCGTGGCGGGAGTGGCAGCATGTGTCCTCCCCCAACCCACAGCTCTTCGCGCTGGGCGTGAAGGAAGTGTGGGAGGTTCCGCGCCCACTCGGGGCCGTGGTGCACACGCTCGGCTGGCCGCTTCCCCGCGACGCGTTCGGGGGCAGCTTCATGTACCCGCTCGGGCCGTCGCAGGTGGCGGTGGGGCTGGTGGTCGGACTCGACTACCACGACGCGAACCTCGACGTGCACGAGCTGCTGCAGCGGATGAAGCTCCATCCGCTGTTCCGCGGCCAGCTCGAAGGCGGTCAGCTGCTCGAGTGGGGAGCCAAGACCATTCCGGAGGGCGGCTACTACGCCCTGCCGGTCCGGCGGGCGGGGCATGGCGTGCTGTTCGTGGGCGACACGGTCGGGTTCGTGGACGTGCCCTCGCTCAAGGGCATCCACTACGCGATGCAGTCCGGTATCTACGCCGCGCGCGCCACCTTCGCGGCGCTCAAGAGCGGCGACACCACGGCCCACGGCCTCGCGAGCTACGACCACATGGTCGACAGCAGCTACATCCTTGACGATATGCGGCGCACCAGGAACATGCGGCTCGCGTTCAAGGACGGCCTCTATGTCGGCGGGCTCAAGGCCGGACTCATGACCGTCACGGGCGGCCGGTTCCCCGGCGGCATGATCGCCATGCAGGAAGACGCCCGCACCGGGCGCATCACCGGGCCGCGCACGCCCTTCACGCCGGACGGGAAACTCACGTTCGGCAAGCTCGACGCCGTCTTCAAGTCGGGCAACGCCACCCGCGACACCATCCCGTCGCATCTCCTCGTCGGTCGCGACATCCACGCCGAGGTGGCCGAGTTCTATTCGCATGTCTGTCCGGCGGGCGTGTATGAGCGGGTCGGCAACGAGCTCCGGGTGAACCCGCCCAACTGCATCGACTGCAAGGCGACCGACGTGCTGGGCCCGCGCTGGACCCCTCGAGAAGGCGGAAGCGGCCCCAAGTATCGCGCGATGTAGTGGCGGGATAGAGAGGTACCGATGGCGAACAAGCGATGGTCTCAGAGAGTGACCAAGACCAGCAACGCGCTGGACCTCGATGCGAAGGTGTTCACCCGGTCCGATCCGCGAAGCATTGCGCGATCGCTCAAGCGCTCGGCGGAGCGGAGCCGGCGTCGCAAGTCGGACCCGTACCGCTCCGCGATGTCGATGCTAACCTTCTACATCAACCGCGCGGGGAAGTCGCTCTCACCGACCAGACGACGGCGGCTGGAGCGGGCCAAGGATGAGCTGCGCCGGTTGTTCAAGCGGCCGGCACGGCGGGCTAGAGCACGACAGTAGTCGAGACCATCACGCCGGCCCGCGATCCAACGGAGGCCGGCGGGTGGCCGGCGACTGCATCCGCCCCGAGTTGCCGCTCCGACGCGCACCTGCTTGCAGCGCCCTAACCGATTGCCGTTCGCCCACCTCCCGGCGGCTCAGCATTCCCTGCACTCGAACCGACAATGGATTGAACGCTGTCCGGATCCTGCAGATTGCGGGGCCCGGTGCCGTGTCTCAGGTTCAACTAGGCTCCTGAGGTCACGCCGGCTCGCCCGTTCACCGTTTCCAGTGCCTGGAGGTCGCATGCTGACCCGCAGGGTTTCGCTGATGCTTGCGCTGCTCGCCGCCCCGTCGCCTGGCGGCGGTGGCGTGCTCGCGGCGCAGAGCAGCGCGCCCGCCGGGTGGCAGGCAACCCCGGCGTCCGTGCTCAAAGGCGCGCTGCGCTCGGTCACCGCCGCGCAGGAGCGCTACCGGGCCGCGCATGGCGTGTACGCTCCCTCGATCGACCGGCTCGGTGTGCGGCCGGAGAACGGCATCCGGGTCGAGATCCTTGGCGCCGGGGCCACCGGCTGGCAGGCCAGGGCCACCCATGCGATGCAGCCGGGCCGAAGCTGCGTGGTGTTCGTCGGGTCCCTGGGAGATCTCGAGGCCCCGCGAACCGACGCCGATCGCGAGATGGCCGGCGAAGAGGGTATCCCTCTGTGTGATCGGATGCGGTAAGGCGTGGCCTCGGTCGCGTCCAAGCGCATCGCGCCGACGCTGGAGGCGCCGCCGTCGCTGTTCGCCCGGGCCTGGAAGTGGGGAGCGGGCACGCTGTCGGCAGGCGCCGCGCTGGTGTCCATCATCTCGTCGGTCCGGTCGATCACCGGCACCGAACAGGTGCGGTGGATCGGCGTGGCGCCGGGCGTTGACACCGCCTGGAGCCTGGGCGACACGCTGCAACTGGCCACCACGCTCACCGACGCCCACGGCGGCGTGCTGCCCGGCGTGCGGGTGGGCTGGACCAGCACCGACACCTCCGTGGCGGAGGTCGACAGCGGCGGCGCGGTGGTGGCGCGGGCTCCCGGGGCGACCACCATCGTGGCCGCCGCCGGGGGTCACATCGCGCAGAGCAGGATCGTGGTGCGCCCCCGTCCGGCCGCGATCCGGGTCTACGGCGACTCGCTGCTCCGCCTTCCCGAGGACACCACGGCGCGGCTGGTCGCGCGGGTGGTGGATGCGCGGCAGCACGTCATTTCCGGGCAGACCATCGCATGGCGCTCGACCGATCCGTCGGTGGCTGCGGTCGACTCGGCCGCCCGGGTGAGCGCGTTGGACGCGGGCCGCACCACGCTCATCGCCGCCGGCGGCGAGGTCACCGCCGAGGTTCCCATCGAGGTCTATCCCGTACCGGCGACGGTGACGATTCAGGCCGGAGACGGACAGCGCGCGGCGGCGGGCCGCCGGCTGGCCACGCCGGTGCGGGCGCAGA
>DATEJD010000456.1:0-3524 GCA_035278325.1 Gemmatimonadales bacterium
GAGCAACGGGCTGGACGGATGTTTCGGCGACTTTAGCTGCGCGCCGTGCTGGGGGGCATGTGTGGCGGCGGCGGGGCGGGCGTTGAGATCGTGGAGCAGCCCAGAGCGGCACGCGGGACCGGCCGGACCGACACTGCGTTCTTTTGTGGCGGTCCGGCCGGTCCCGCGTGCCGCTCTGGGCCGCTCCACGATCTCAACCTCGCGCCACCGCCACGCATGCCCGCCAGCACGGCGCGCAGCTAAAGTCGCCGAAACATCCGTCCAGCCCGTTGCTCTACCACCCCCTGGACCTCGAGCGAGCACAGCACCGCCAGCAGCTGTCCCACCGGCCCGCCAACGCGCTGCACCAGCGTGTCGACCGACAGCGGCTCGAGGCCCAACGCCTGGGCCACGTTCCGCTCGGCTCGGGAAAGCGAGTCGGGCAATGGCTTCGGGCCAGTCGACGGGTCGCGGGGCTGCTCGGCGGGGAACACGATATCGGGGAAGAGTTGCGCCAGGTCGGCCGGCTCGAGATACGGCGTCGCGCCGTCGCGGAGAAGGCGGTTGCAGCCGGTAGAGAGCGCGCTGGTGATCGGACCTGGCACCGCCATGACATCGCGGCCCTGTTTGAGCGCGGTGTCGACCGTGATGAGCGCGCCCGAGCCGATCGCGGCTTCGACAACGAGGGTGACCCGCGCGAGGCCGCTAATCAGCCGGTTTCGACGCGGGAAGCTGCCGGCGTGCGGGCGCTCGCCGGGCGGGAACTCGCTCAGCAGCAACCCATGCCGCAGCACCCGCTCATACAACGCGCGGTTCGCGGCCGGATAGATGACGCCCAGTCCGTTGCCCAGCACGCCGATGGTGGCGCCGTTCGCATCGAGCGCGCTCGCATGCGCCACCGCGTCGAGCCCCCGAGCCATGCCACTCACGACCGCAAGCCCGGCCCGGGCGGCAAGTGCGGCGGTGGCGCGCGCCACCGTCTGGCCGTAGGCCGAGTGATCGCGGCTTCCCACGATGGCGACCGCGGGGCGTTGCAGGAGGCCGAGGTCGCCCATGGCGAACAGCACCGGCGGCGGATCGGGGATGACGCGAAGCGCCTGCGGGAATTCGGGGTCATCGGGAATCAGGATTCGCGCGCCGATTCGCTCACAGGCCTCGACCAAGTGGCGACCGGCCGCCAGCGGCATGGCCTTGATGGCGGTGGCGCAATCGAGTGGCATATCGGGGAGGCGGCATAAAAACGCGAACGGCGCCGAATGGGCGCCGAGCGGGGTGTGGCAGGCATCGAGCAGAGTCTTCAGGCGCGCCGGCCCGAGGCCGGGCACCTGGGTCAGCGCCAGATAGGCGAGGCGTTGGCGATCCATCTATTCGTCGTCCATGAACTCCCAGAAACCGGGGGATTCCACCACCGACTCCGCGGATGGGTCGAGATCACCCGCCACGGCCTTGGCCGCTTCCACGAACTTCCAGAGGAACTCCTTGGCTTCCTCGAGGCCGGTCCCGGCCGCGCTCGAGAGCGCGAGCACACCGGCCGCCTGGGGCGCGATCAGCGCGGGCAACGCGGCGCCCTCCGGAAGCAGGTCGCGCTTGGTGAGCAACACGACGTGCGGCGTCTCGGCCAGCGCCTCGCTGTAGTGTTTCACCTCGTCTCGCAGGCGGTCGTATACCTGCTGTGGAAACGGCGCGTCGAGCGGCACCAGGTACGCCAGCACGCGAGTGCGCTCCACATGCTGCAGAAACTTGAGGCCCAGCCCCTTGCCGGCATGCGCGCCTTCGATGATGCCGGGGATATCGGCCATGACGAAGGTGCGATGATCGGACAGGGGGACGACACCGAGGTTGGGCTCCAGCGTGGTGAACGGATACTCGGCGATCTTGGGCCGCGCGGCGGACACCACCGAGAGCAGCGTGCTCTTGCCGGCGTTGGGCTCGCCGAGCAGGCCCACGTCGGCGATGAGCTTGAGTACCAGCTCGATCTGCCGGTCCTGCCCTTCCTCACCCGGCTCCCATTCGCGTGGCGCCTGGTGGGTGGAGGTGGCGAACCGCGCGTTGCCCCGGCCACCCCGGCCACCGCGGGCCACCAGCACGGTATCGCCTTCGCGGAGCACCTCGCCGAGCAGCTCGCCGGTATCGGCATCGTGAATCAAGGTGCCGGGCGGAACGGGCAGGTAGAGATCCTCGGCGGACGCGCCGGTCTGGGTCTTGCCCTTGCCGTGCTCACCGCGGCCCGCCTTCCAGACCGTGCGGTAGCGGTAGTCGAGCAGCGTGGCGAGGTTGGCCGCGCCGCGTACGTAGACGCTGCCGCCGTGGCCGCCGTCGCCGCCGTCGGGGCCGCCCTTCGGCTTGTACTTGAACCGGGCGAACGAGCTGGCCCCCGACCCGCCAGTGCCAGCCATGACCCGCACGATCGCGCGATCGATGAACATCAGTTCCCCGGCGACCAACCCTCGCGTACCGTGCGCCACAGCTCCTTGACCTTTTTCCACTGATCGAACGACAGGAGCGGGTTGACGACGGAAAGCACGCCCTCGATTTGACCGAAGGACGCGCCCGCGTTGAGCGCGCCGCGAAGGTGCGAGTGCAGCTGCCTGGGCGCCTCCAGCACGGCGGTCTGGGCCACCGTGCAGAGCTCCCGCCGCATGAGGTCGAGCCCCGGGCGGCCCAGCGTGCGGCCGTAGCCTTCCGTGATCATCCAGGCGTCGATGGCCGGGTGGAGGGTGCGGACGCTTTCCCGGAGCTTTCGGTAGTTCTCGCCGTAGACCGTGGCGCACACGCTCTCGCCGCGCCCAGTCCATTCGTCGGTGTGACCGTAGTCCTGACCGTCGTCGGTTTGCGGCGCCGGCACGCCGCTGAACTTGCGCCAGACCCCGAACGCGATGAGCGCGCGGGGGTACCCGACCATCAGCACCGACTGCAGGAGCAGCTCCT
Source organism: Gemmatimonadales bacterium (assembly GCA_035278325.1). Taxonomy (GTDB): domain Bacteria; phylum Gemmatimonadota; class Gemmatimonadetes; order Gemmatimonadales; family GWC2-71-9; genus CAVVWJ01. The sequence goes on from DATEJD010000456.1 coordinate 2,908, forward strand.
CGACCCATTGCGTGGGCACCTGCGACGAGCGGAGGGGACCGACCCGTTCGCGCAGCTCGGGCTCGTACCCCTGCGCGATGGCGGCCGCGAAACGCACGAGGTCACGCGTTTGCGGGTCGAGATTGTCTTGTTTCGCCATCCATCCTACCTCAGTTGAGAGCCGGTCCCGCACCGAATTGCCGACGCCGTCAGTCATGAAAACGCAGTGCGCCGGCCGCCCGCAACGCCCCCACGCGCGTGCCTCGAGTATTCAGGATCGGTTGAGCCGCGTGATGGGCCAGCGGCCCGAGATCGTACCGGCCGGCGACACCGGCGCGCTCGAGCACGGCGGCCAGCACCGCCAGGAGCGCCAGGGAGGACACCTCGCTGTCGCCGTCGGCCACCTTGAGCGCGATGCCGAGGCCGAGCTCGGGGAGCGCGGCGCAGTAGATGCCCGCGGCGCCGATCTTGGCCAGCACCCGCCCCGGCAGGGCGGCCATCAGCTCAGTGCAGAGCCGCCCGGTGCCGGCGACCAGCTCGGGATGCTTCGCCATCGCCGAGCGGAGCCGCGCCGGCGCGAGGTCAGGGGCGGCGCCGAACTGGGCCCACGCTCGCGCCATGGCGATGAGCGGCAGCCC
>DATEJD010000457.1:0-5030 GCA_035278325.1 Gemmatimonadales bacterium
GGTCACGGCGGGCACACTCATCACGTCAGCGCCCTCCCCGGGCGGCGGCGAGCCGCTGCAGCGCTCGCCGGATCAGTTGCGAGGGTTCCGACGGCGCGCCGTCGGCCAGCACGGCGCGGACGGCCTCGTCCGCCGCGCCCGGACCGTAGCCCAAGCCCATCAACGCCTGGACCGCTTCTTCCGCGCCGGGCGCACGCGCGGCGGCGGGCGTCTGCAGCGACACGTCGCCGAACTTGTCCTGCAGCTCGAGCACCAGCCGTTCGGCCTTCTTCCGGCCCACGCCGCTCACCGAGCTCAAGACGGTGAGGTCGCGCGCGAGGATGCTGCGGACCGTTCGCTCGGGGCCCAGCGCCGAGAGCATGGCCAGCGCCAGCTTGGGACCGAAGCCGCTCGCGTCGAGCAAGCGCTGGAACACCATCCGCTCGGCCGGTCGGTCGAACCCGAACAGGGCCCACCCGTCTTCCTTTACCACCAGCTCGGTGAAGAGGCTCACTCGGGCGCCCGCCGCGGGCAGGCGCTCCGCCACGCCGGCAGGCACCGTGAGCGCGTAGCCAACGCCGCCGTCGGTCTCGACTACGATCGTGTCGCCCGCGCGCTCCACCAGCACGCCGCTCACGCGGGCGATCACCGGGCGCCCGTGACCTGGCGAAAGAACGCCGTGCGTCGGGTGGCGATCAGCAGATGCGCGAGGGCCACCGCGACGCCGTCGGCGGCGTCGGCCGGCTCGGGCGGGGTCTTGAGCCGGAGCAGCTGCGCGACCATGTAGGCCACCTGGGCCTTGAGCGCGGCACCGCGGCCCACCACCGTCTTCTTCACCTGGGCGGGCGAATACTCCGCGATCGCGACGCCCGCCTGCTCGGCCGCGAGCAGGATGACGCCGCGGGCGTGACTCAGCACCACCGTGGTCCGCACGTTCTTGCCGTAGAACGCGCTCTCCACCGCCACCGCGTCGGGTGCGTGGCGCGAAAGCAGCGCCGCGGTGCCCTCGTGAATCACACGGAGCCGGGCAGGGAGGGGATCACGCGCGGTGGTGGTAAGGGTGCCGCATTCCAGCAGGCGCGGATGGGTGCCGCTCCCGCTCTCGACGACACCATAGCCGAGGATCGCCGTGCCCGGGTCGATGCCCAGCACCTTCACCGGCGAGCTCTCAGGCCTGGGCCTCGGCCAGCTGCGCGGCGTCGATATCGAAGTTGGAGGAGACTCGGGAGACGTCGTCCAGCTCTTCGAGCGTCTCCATGAGCTTGAGGATCCGCTCCGCGTCGGCGCCTTCCACCTTGACCGTGTTCTTGGGCACCATCGTGAGCTCGGCGGATTCGATGGCGAAGCCGTTGGTCTTGAGGGCATCCTGCACCGCATGGAACGCGGCGGGCGCGGTGGTCACCAGGTATTGCTCGCCCTCGCGGGCAAAGTCTTCGGCGCCGGCCTCGAGCGCGGCTTCCAACGTCGTGTCCTCGTCCGACCGGGCGGCGTCGAGGTAGATCTGTCCCTTGCGGTCGAACATCCAGGCCACCGAGTTGGTGGCGCCCAGGTTGCCACCGTTCCGGCTGAACGCATGGCGGATCTCGGCGACCGTGCGGTTGGGATTATCGGTGGTGGCTTCGATGAAGATGGCGGCACCGCCGGGCCCATAGCCCTCGTAGGTCAGCTCCTGGTACGACTCGCCCTCCAGCTCGCCGGTGCCCTTCTTGATGGCACGCTCGATGTTCTCCTTGGGCATATTGACCGCGCGCGCATCGTCGACCGCGAGGCGAAGGCGCGGGTTACCCGCCGGATCGCCGCCGCCGGCACGGGCGGCTACGGTGATTTCGCGGATGATCTTGGTCCAGGCGGAGGCGCGGCGGGAATCGGTGACGGCCTTCTTGCGCTTGATCTGCTTCCACTTGCTGTGGCCGGCCATGGCCAACTCCTTGAAACGGGCGAGGTTGATGGCCACAAACATAAGCGCGACAGCCGCTTGCGGCAAACCGGCTGGGCTTGACCGGGGCCGGACCTGCCGCTAGTCTCCGCGGCCTATGATCCCATCCAAAATCCGGTACCTGGTGCTCTGCGCCGGGCTCATGGCGTGTCGCGACAAGGCTCCCAAGATGGCCAGCCTGCACGAGGCCATGCCGTACGTGCCGCTGCCGCCGGGGGCCACCTTCGTCGAGAAGAATGGCGGACCAGATGCGCTCCAGATCACGCTCCGCTCTCCCGCCAAGGCGGACGCGGTCTCGGCCTACTACCGGGGTGTGCTCCAGCGCAACGGCTGGCGCCTGGTAAGCGACCAGACCGACAAGGACGGGGCGACGGTGCTCTTCGCGGAGAAGAAAGGGCCGCCGCTGTGGATCAGGGTGCAGCAGGCGGAGGACGGCAAGGGATCGCTGGTGCAGCTCTCGGGCGCGGTCATGTCCACCCGGGACAGCGCGGAGGCCAAGCCGGCGTCCTAATGAGGTTCACCCATATCCGTTCACACCTCCCCCCTGCCGACCAGGCATATGACGAATGTTCACCACGGAAACACGGAAAGCACGGAAGCGGCACGGAGAGGGGTGGGGTGGCACCCCGCCCCCTTCCCCGTGTGGTTTCCGTGCCTTCCGTGTTTCCGTGGTGAATCTTCGCAGCCGCCGACGGAATTGGGTGAATGTCTGTAGACCGAATCGATCGGCCGTAATCAAAGGGGGCGGGCCCGCGGGCCTGTCCCCTTCGTCGTTCGAATCTGTCCTCGACAGTGGACGCATGTGTGCGGGTTAGGGTACGATCGGGCAAGGGTCGTCGCCATGGGCGCAGGCCGCGTCGCGAGTGCGGCCTGTCCCGGCCAGGTGCGCGGCAGGCGCGCCGGATCGCCGGCGCCGTGCGCGCGGACTCGGGGCGCTCCTGAGCGCCGAGTCGGGCCCTTCGTCCGTCTCACTGGCCCTCGCGTTCCGGTTCGCCGGCGGTCAGCGTCGGTCGAGGGCTTTCTGGTGCGTCGCAGCGCGCAACTCTCGACGCGTCGGATGTTTCGCGTCGGCAGTCACGCGCCGCGCGTGGCCGGCGAGTAGGCCTGCGTCGGCCAGTCGAACCGTCGCGAGGCGGCGTGCGGCCGCGCGTCGGTCGCATCGCTTCTCACGTCGGCCCCGCCGCTGCTCGGGTGGACCCGGCTGCTGGTCGCGTCGGTGGCGGTCTTCCGTGCGTCGGCGGCGCTGCCCTGCGCGTCGGCGGCGCTGGCCATCGCGTCGGCGCACCGCTCTCTTGGTCGTGGAGCGAATTCGTTTTCGATTCTGCTCGCACCTGCGCTGGCACGAGCGATGCTTCCTGTCGCTCCGTCCGGCCGAAGGTCGGGTCGAGCCGGAGCGGCATCCATCACACAGTCGGCTCACGTCCGACCGCGGCGAGCCAGCGGGAGAGGAGGAAGTCATGAACAAGGTGGTGCGTCGGCGGCTGGAGATGTTCAAGCGGGTGCGCGGATTCAGCCACGCGCAACCGTCTGCCGACGCCAACTACGCGGTGGTGCTGGATCAGCTCGATCAGGGCATCATCCGTCTGGAGGTGCTGGCGCAGCAGCAGGTGGACGGGCTGCAGGCCAGCCGCGCCTCGGTGGTGCACCGGCAGGTCACGCGGCGGCGGCTGCACCGTGAATTCCTGCCGCATCTGGTCACGGTCGCGGAGGCGGCCAGCGTGGAGGAGCCGGCGCTGGCGGAGGTCCGGATGCCGAAGAGCAATGTGAGCAACGAGGTCTACCGGACGCTCGCGCGCAACCTGCTGGAGCAGGGCAAGGCTCACCGCGACGTGCTCATGAAGCATGGGCTGGCGGAGAAGCTGCTGGACGATCTTACCGCGGCGGTCGACACGTTCGATGCGACCCTGGCCGAGTCGAACGAAGGGCGGCGCGAGCACGTGGGCGCCCGGGCCGAGCTGGACGCGGTGAGCGATCAGGTCATGCGGCTGGTGGAGCGCCTGGACGGGCTCAACCGCTACCGGTTCGGCGGCAACGCCGAGCTCAAGGCGGCGTGGGACAGCGCGCGCCGGGTGGTGCAGGGGCCGCGCACTGGGGAGGCTCCGGAGACCGGGCCGTCGCCGGCAGGTGACGTGAGGCCGGCGGCATGACGGGGGCACGGTTGGGGCAAGGGGCGGGAGCGAGACATTGAGGGCCGGCGGCGAGGGTGCTGCCGGCCCTCGGTGTGTCCGGGGCATCGGAGTCTTCCGGACCGGTCGGCGCAGGCCGGATGCCGGCGGGCCACGTCTGCGGGACCACTCGGCGGGATGTCATCCACTTGCGCCTCAGCCGACGCCGAGACGACACTATGGGCATGGCCGCCCCCATCTACTACACCGCCGACATGGTCCGGGCCCTACCGGACGACGGCAACCGCTACGAAGTGGTGTACGGCGAGCTGCTGGTGACGCCGGCCCCGCGAGCGTGGCACCAGGCCGTCGTGCTCAACCTTGCCACGGCGCTGAGGGATTTCCTGCGCCGTCATCCCGTGGCGGGGGTCGTGTTCACCTCACCGGCCGACATCTCCTGGAGTCCGGACGTCCTGGTACAACCGGACGTGTTCGTGGTCGCGGCCGAGGAGGGGCGTACGCTCGATTGGGGCCGGATGCAGACACTGCCGCTGGTGGCTGAGGTTCTGAGTCCGACCACTGCGCGGAGCGACCGGTTCCTCAAGCGGCTCCGGTACCGCGAGGCGGGCGTCGGGTGCTACTGGATCGTGGATCCCGACGAGCGGGTGGTGGAGGTGTGGACGCCGAGCGACGAGTTCCCCGCGGTGGAGCGGGAGCGGCTGGTGTGGCAGCCGGCGGGGGCTGGAGAGGCGTTCGTGATGGAGTTCGGGGAGCTGTTTCGGGCGGTGTGAGGGTTTTGGTCCCTTGATCGGCTGCGCCCTCCCAGGTAGCTAACTGAGGCTCTCTCCAGGACCCTCGGATCGTGCCCGACACATCAAAGCCCGCGGCACTCGCCGCCGATCATCGGGACGGGGCTGGAGTCGCGCGGCACCGAGCCCATCCTCGAGTTCAGGGACATCATCGAGATTCGGTTTCTGTCCGCCTTCCGCAAGGCGGGTGTGAGCTGGAAC